>QILX01000166.1 GCA_003232175.1 Hyphomicrobiales bacterium
CCTCCAGCGTCATCAGGTCAAGATCCAGGGGATTTGTATCAATCGGCGTAAATGACAGGGTTTCAAATCCCATCATCGGCCGAGAACCTCCTGGGATTTCAGTTGCTTCGGACACAATGACGAGATTTTCGATGCGGATGCCGAATGCGCCGGTTTTATAAAATCCCGGTTCATTGGAAAGGATCATGCCCGGCTCAAGTTTCGCGGTCCCGGCTTTTGAAATCCGTTGGGGGCCCTCGTGGACCGACAGATAGGAGCCGACGCCGTGGCCGGTGCCGTGGTCGAAATCTTCGCCCGCCTGCCAGAGTGGTGTCCGCGCCAGGGTGTCGAGCTGGGCGCCGGTGGTGCCTTTGGGAAACCGGGCCGTGGCAATGGCGATGTGGCCCTTGAGCACTTGGGTGTAGCGGCGTTTCATCTCTTCTGACACCTCGCCGACCGCAATGGTGCGGGTGATGTCGGTGGTTCCGTCGCGGTATTGTCCGCCGGAATCAACCAGATAGAAACTGCCCGGTTCGATGGCCCGGTTGGTGGCTGTCGAAACCCGGTAATGGGGCAGGGCAGCGTTGGGGCCGGCGGCGGAAATGGTATCAAAGCTGATATCGAGCAACTGGTTTGAGTCGGACCGGAACCGCTCAAGCTGAGTGGCGGCGGCAATTTCGTCGAATTTGCAAACTTCGCCCCCGGCGGTGGCTTCTGTCTCAAACCAGGCCAGGAACCGGGCCATGGCGATGCCGTCGCGGGCATGGGCGGTGCGGGCGCCATCACGCTCTGTGGCGTTCTTCCTCGCCTTGGGCAGGATCGTCGGATCGCTGCCGTAGCTGACCGAGGCGCCCGATGCCTCAATCCGCTTGGCCAGCCAGTCAGCGGCGGTGTCGGGGTCCAGGCGGACTTTGGCTCCCTTGGCGCCCAGGGCTTCTATAGCAGTGCCTAAATCGGTTTCGGGGGCTATTTGTGCGTGAGGGGTGAGCCAGTCGCGGGCGGTGCGGTCAAGTTTGTCTGGGCTGGTAAAAATCGTGGCGCGGTCCGCTTCAACCAGTGCGAATGCGTGCACCAAAGGCGCGCGGTCGACATCGCTCCCACGAATGTTAAAAAGCCAGGATACCCCATCGCAGAGGGTGAGGAGAACGGCGTCTTCTCCTGCGCGGGTGAGGGTTTCCCGAATGCCGGACAATTTGTTGTCTGCCGCTTCTCCGGCAAATTCCAGCCCATGGGGGACAATCGGGCCCGAGGGTGGCGCAGGTCTGTCGGTCCAGATTGCGTCAATAGGGTTATCGGGCACCGGTTGCAGCAGGACGCCAGCACGGGCGCAGGCCTTAGCCAAGGTTTTGGCCGCCTTTACCGTGTGCAGCCAGGGGTCATAACCGAGCCTCGTCTTGTCCCTCGCGGTCCTGGCGATCCAGGCGGTAACCGTGCCGGCGCCAAAGTCTTCGTGGTCAAAGGCTTGGGCATCGACTTGGTCTGCGGCCTGAAGGGTGTACCGGCCATCGACAAAAATCGCCGCTTTATCCGCCAGCACCACCGCTGTACCGGCGGACCCTGAGAATCCGGTGAGCCACATCAACCTTTCATCGCGGGCCTGCAGATATTCCCCATGAAACCGGTCGGTATGGGGCACGACAAAGCCGTCCAGCCCGCGGGCTTTCAGTTCGGCTCTGAGTGCGGCAAGTCGCGGGGCCCCCAAGCTTACATCGGATTTATCGTCGAAATTCTGAAACATGGTCCGGCTTGCGTCCCTGGAAATTATTTGCGGAAATTGAGTTTTGTACCTTTAAGGCATATTCCAATTCCGCGCTAACCCGCCTTGGCGGGGCGTTGCCTGAAATTCGTTTCCAAAGTGTGAACAAACAGAGGATTTGGGTATGCAAAATACGCATGGCACCTATGCTGCAACGCATCTACCGCAATACAGCAATGTGATCCATATACGCCTTGTCACCTCCGAAAAGCGGAGGCCTCAAACCACTTATCAAGGATGCCTGCCATGGCGTATATCACCGAAACAACCCACTCAAAGTCCGGCGCCGGTTCAAACCTTCTTGCCGATGCAATTGGCGGTATTGGCAACCTTTTTAGCAATATCGTGCGCTACCGCAGCTATGCCAAAGCCGAAGCGCAGCTGCTCTCGATGACTGATCGCCAGCTCGACGATCTGGGTATCGTCCGTGGCGATATTCGCGCCAAAGTCTGGGCTAATTACAACCGCAGCTAAGCGGATGTCGATCACGGCTCAAGATGCCGGCTCAAACTGATACGGGGACAAAACCATGGCGTTTTGTCCCCGTTTTGGTTGTTCCGCTGCCATTTAACTTCCAATGACAAAAATCGTCCAGTCGCCAAGCTGAATCCGCCGTCGCAATACCAGTCCGCAAGATCGGTAGGCGGCAAGGACGGATTGGCCCTGGGGGTTGAGAATACCTGACAAAACCAGGTTGCCGCCTTTGGCAAGGCAGACGTTGAGGTCTGGGGCCAGATGGATCAAAGGGCGCGCAAGAATATTGGCGAAGATGAGATCGTAACCGTGGTTTTTCACAATGCTGGCGTGGCGTACCCCATGGGCAACCCGCAAGGTGATGAGGGGTGCAACACCATTGGCACGGACATTGGCTCTGGCGACCTGAATTGCAACGGGGTCATTGTCGGTGGCGTTCACCGGAACTTTCAGCCGTTTTGCGGCGGCAATGGCCAATACACCAGACCCGGTGCCGACATCGAGGACTTGACGGGGCCGGGATGTCGCGGCGATTTGCTCCAGTGCCAAAAGGCAACCCATAGTGGTTTCATGATGACCGGTGCCAAAGGCCTGGCCGGCATCGATCTGAATGGAAATGGCGCCACCTGGTATTCTGGCGCGATCATGGGTCCCGTGGACAAAAAACCGGCCCGCTCGGACAGGGGCAAGGCCGGCAAGGGACTGGCGCACCCAATCGCGGTCGGCAAGCACTGCAAGGGTAAAGTCCGGTGGCGTTCGTCCATTCAAAGCTTCGGTTAGCGCTCGGGTTATCCGGTCTTTTTCGGGGGCAGGGTCGAAATGGGCTTCAACGTCCCATTCCCCGCCATCAGTGGCCTTGATCAGCGCCACGGAAAGCGGTGGCGGCCAGAGCAGGTCATCCAGATGGTCGGCCAGGGTTTCGGCGATGGCTTTGGGCGCGGTCAGACGTAAAGCTGTGAGGGGCATGGGGTCAGGCCCTCATTGCGGCTTATGGGAAATTTTACGCCGATTGTGCGAGGGGCGTTGAGGCCGGCAGTGTGAAAACAACCTTGGTGCCTGACCCTACGGTGCTCTGGATATCGAGCACACCGCCGTGAAGTTCAATCAATGAGCGCGATATAGCGAGCCCCAGACCGCTGCCCTGCCGGCTTTTGGTAATCTGGGATTCCACCTGCTCGAAGGGCCGACCGATTTTTTCCAGATCCTCGGCGGCGATGCCGATGCCATCATCGATGATGCTCACTTGTGTCTCGCCGTTGACCTGGGTGGCGCTGACCTGAATTTCTCCATCGGTCTTGGAAAATTTCACCGCGTTGGAAAGAATGTTGAGCAACACCTGTTTAAGTGCGCGTTTGTCGCCAAAACACAAAATGGGGCTGTTGATGGCGTTGGAGATGGTGATGCGGTCATCTTCGGCCCTTGAGGTGGTCACGCGCAAGGCGTCAGAAATCAGCGGCGCAAGATCGACCTCTTCAGGGTCAAGGCTGAGGCGTCCGGCTTCGATTTTCGACATGTCGAGAATATCGTTGATAACGTCCAGCAGATATTTGCCGGCGGCCAGGATATCGCTTGAATATTCGCTGTATTTTTCAGAACCAAGTTTGCCGAAAAGCCCGGCCTGCATGATCTCCGAGAAACCGATAATGGCATTGAGTGGTGTGCGCAGCTCGTGGCTCATATTGGCGAGGAATTCGGTTTTGGACCGATTGGCGGCTTCGGCTCTGATTTTTTCAGTCTGATATTTTTCCGCCATTTCAACGAGTTGTTGGGTCTGGTGTTCCAGCGTGCGGCGCGATGCGTCAACATCTGAAATTGTATTCATCAACTCGCGTTCGGAATCCATCAGACGGGATTCATGGGCCTTCAGGGCGGTAATATCGGTACCTACGGAAACAAATCCGCCGTCTTTTGTGCGGCGTTCGGAAATATTGAGCCAGCTGCCGTCTTCGAGCTGGGCTTCATAGGTATTCGATCCTTCCTCGTCGCTATCCTTGACGTCCTGCCGGGTGGTCACCACAGGTTCGGTGGCGGCCGCGACGACATCTTCATAATGGGCGCCGGGCTGAGTGAAACTGCCCGGCAGGCGGTAGAACTGCCGGTATTTGGAATTGCACATCACCAGGCGATTGTCGCAATCCCACAGCACAAATGCCTCGGAGATATTTTCGATGGCATCCAGAAGCCTTAGATCTTTCTCGTGGTTCTGCGCCGCCATGAGTTTCTGGTCGGTAATGTCGACGCTGATTCCGACAAGATGGGGTCCGGCTTCATCCTTGGTTCGGGTGACTTCGGCGCGGGCCCGCAGCCATACCCAGTGGCCGTCGGCGTGACGCAGACGGAATTCGGTGTCGATCATCTGGTGTTTGCCTTCGGCAACCGCATTGGCAAATTCATAAAGGTCGGCGTCATCGGGATGGATGAGTTCGGCAAGTTCGCCAAAACTCAACATGGCCGATTTTCGCTGCATGCCCAAAAGCTCATACATCGAATTGGACCAGAACACCTGACCACGGCTGAGATCCCAATCCCATAAGCCGCAGCGTCCGCGATTGAGGGCTTTTTCAAGCCGGGTAGTGGTGCGTTGCAGCATAGATTCCGCGCCCTCGGCCCGGGCTGTCTGCCAGTTAAAGGTGAGGCCGAGCAGCACAATGACCATGGTGGCCATGGTCAGCATGGTGGTTAAAACAAAGGTTTCCCGCCGCCATGGGGTGAGGGCCCCCGAAACGGTCTGCAGGACGGCGATCTGGCCCTGGCGGTCGCCAAAATTGCGTACCGTGGCCAGAACGTCCTGGCCATCTGTAAGTTTGAGCCGCAAAACCCCGGCGCTGCCGCCCAGGGTGGTCAGGGGCTGATCGGGGCCAAGCACGGTGAGCAGGGCGCGATCGATATAGGTGACACTGGCGGGCGCCGCGGCGCGGATATATCCGCCGGCGTCGGTAACCAGAAAGACACGGCCATCTGATGTTGCGCCAGAGGGCAGGCTGAGGGAGAGATCGCGCTGTCCGGCGAGATTGAGGTCGTCCGCCCTCATGCGGTCAGCGATTTTCAGCGCCGTTACATCCGCCATCAGGCTGAGTTTCGCCGATGATGCAACCAGGGTTCGCCCGTGCGCCGCATAACGATGCAGGCTGATACCGGCGATGATTACAACTACAAAAACAAGGACTAAAATCGGAATAGCCCGTTTCAATATTTCAGGTGAAACAGCAAATTTACCCAAGGAAAGCTGCTGCAGACTTTCAGCCGCTTTTCGGAGTCCATAAGCTCCCACCTGCTGGACCTGTGCCAACAGAAATACCTCCCCGCCAATCCGGTTCACAAAAGGCGCCACACCTGACCGAATCACGACAACTGGAATCTACTACGACCAGCTTGTCCAGCAATTTTTGCCGGACATGGTCGTTGGCCTTCAGAAACATTATTAACGAAGGCCTGCAAGAGCTTGATTAAACAAGTGACTTGGTTGCGATTTCGTAAACGTCGGGGGATAATTTTGGTTGTTCAGCGATATGCCGCAGGGCATTTTGAGCCAGGGAACGGCGTTTGGGCTCCAGTTTCCGCCAGCTTCTAAAGGCGCCAAGCAACCGTGCTGCGATTTGTGGGTTGAGGCTATCGAGTTTGAGGGCGGTCCGGGCGACAAGTTCATATCCACTGCCGTCTGCTGCGTTAAACCCCAGCGGATTAGCCATGGCAAAGGCACCGATGAGTGACCGGACCCTGTTGGGGTTCTTCAGCGTAAAAGCCTCGTGCCGTGTCAGCTTGGCGACATCGTCGGCGGCGGTGGGGCGGGCTGCAATGGCCTGAAGGGTCAGCCATTTGTCAACAATCAGGGGATTTGAACGGTAGCACCGGTAAAAATCGTCCATGGCCTCATCGCGCTGGGGGGCTTGCATATGAGTTAGCGCCGTCAGGGCGGCTATGGTATCGGTCATGTTCCCGGCGACTTTGTAGGCTTCAAACGCTAATTTTGCGCCCCCATCACCGGCGCGGACCGTCAGGTCCAGTGCCGCGTTAGCCAGAGCGCGCTGACCGGCCGGTTCGGGATCAGGAGAATATGAGCCCGCGGGCCGGTGTCGTTGTCCCAGATCTTCAAGTTCTCGGGCCAGATGTCGCGCCATGGCGCCGAGGCAAGCATCGCGGGCCGCGTGGATGGCGTCGGTATCGATATTTTCAGTGATTTCAAGGGCGATATCAGCCTCGGAGGGCATCCGAAGCACTTCCGCCCGGAATGACGGGACCAGGGTTTCATCGGTGATGACCGAGCCAAGGGCTGTAAAAAACTGGGTCGCCCAAGGGGGCGGATCGCCGCCAAGCTGTGAATTCACCGCGGCCAGGCCTAGGGACTGGGCCGCCTGCCAGCGGTTGAATCCATCGCTGTCATGGGCAAGCAGAACCAGCAGATCGTCCACGGTGAGGCCGGCATCGACCGTCACCGGAGCAGAGAAATTGCGGTTCAGCGACAGAACCGGGGGGGCCTTGATGCCGTTAAACCGCAAGTGGGTCTGGGCCTGGGTGATTTCCACGACCCCACCTTGAATTTCCCCCTGTAGCGCCTCCACCAATGGCAGCTCGGTCCCGTCCTGGTCCAGGAGGCCGATGGCGAAGGGCATGTGCAGGGCGGATTTGTCAGGCTGGCCGGGGGTGGGGCCGGTTGACTGTTGGATGTCAAGATCAAGGCTTCCGGCGTCGGCGTCATAGTGGGCGCGAACATTTATCATTGGCGTGCCGGCCTGATCGTACCATTTCAGAAAGTTCGAAAAATCCCGACCGCCGCCATCGGCAAGGGCGCTGACCAGATCTTCGACACATGCCGCCTCGCCGTCATGGCGTTCGAAATAGAGGTCCATACCACGACGAAATGCGGCCGATCCAAGCATGGTCTTGAGCATGGCGATAAGTTCAGCACCTTTTTCGTAGACGGTGGCTGTATAAAAATTGTTGATCTCGATGTAGGATTGCGGCCGTACCGGATGGGCCAGGGGGCCGGCGTCTTCGGGGAACTGATGGCTGCGTAAAGTTCGCACATCTTCAATGCGCTTGACGTCGCC
>QILX01000057.1 GCA_003232175.1 Hyphomicrobiales bacterium
CCCTCCGCCCTCAAATTGCCGGTGAGGGTGGTCAAATCCTATCCGCTGATTACCTTGTCCAAGACTTACGCTTCGCGCCCCTTTGGGGTTGCGCCATTGCTGACAACCCATGTTCAGGGCCGCAAATCACTCAATCTGATCCATTTGTGCTGGTCTTACGAATCGGCGCAAAAAGCCGATGAGCTGGCAACCGAGCTTGCCCAGGCCAAATCAATCGCGCCGGGGTCCGAATTTGTAATTCTCGCCAATACCGAATTTGAATCTTATCTTTTGTCCGAGCGGGGTGTTCCCAATACCCTAGCCTCCCAGACCATGTTCATGGACGAACATATCTACCAGCCTCAGCCGCAAATCGAGAAAAAATTCGATGCTGTCTATATTGGCCGCATCGCCGCCATGAAGCGGCATGAGCTTGCCGAAGGCATTGACAGACGTTTGCTGCTTTATGGCCCGGATTGGGAACCTGACCGGGACTATGCCCAAACCTATCGCCGTAAGTCCTCGCCGGCGGTATTCTTTAATCACCAAGGCGGCGATGGGTCGTACCGGTGCCTGACACCGGCTGAAATGGTCGAGCAGTTAAACCGGGCACGGGTGGGGCTTTGTCTTTCCGCCACCGAGGGGATCATGCGCGCTTCAATCGAGTATCTGTTCTGTGGCCTGCCGGTGGTATCGACGCCGTGTTATGGCGGCCGCGAGCGGTATTACCATCCAGATTATTGCCGTATAGTCGAGCCGGATCGCGATACGGTGACAAGCGCCGTGCGAGACCTTGTCCGCACCGATATCGATCCGTTTTTTATCCGCCGCAGGACGTTGTCAATTATCAATCGAGAGCGGACAAATTTTGTCCGGTTCGTCAATTCCGTGGCGCGCTTCCAGTTTGGAATCCGCCACCTGTTCCCTGATTTTGAACCCTTTCGCGGCGATGTTGATTTCACGGATGTGGAAAGTATCGTCGAAAGACTGAAAGGCAGACCGGGAGCCTGAAGCAGACCGGACACCACTGCAAATCGGGGACACCTCACTTAACCGCACCCGTCAGCTGATATAAAACCGGCATGCCCGAAGCGGGCTGAGAGGAAATTATTCAGGCCGTGCAGCATCTACTCAGCAATTGGGCCATTGTCGCCATCCTGACTCTGCTGGCCATTGGGTTGCGCATTGCTGATCCTGAACCGATCCGCCAATTGCGGCTGATGGCCTTTGATACCTATCAGCGGCTGGCGCCGCGGGAGTTTGCCCCCGATCAGCCGGTACGCATAATCGATATCGACGATGCATCGCTGAAACGTTATGGCCAGTGGCCCTGGCCGCGCTCGCGCCTGGCTGAAATCGTCAATACTCTGAACGATATGGGTGCGGTCGCCATTGGCTTTGACTTCGTGTTTGGCGAACCGGACCGGACATCGCCTGAAGAGATCATTGCGGGACTACCGCCGGGACCTGAAATTGAGCTTCTGACCGGGTTGTTGGCCAAACGCCGGACAAATGATCAACTTTTTGCTGATGCAATGGGGCGCGGCAATGTCGTGCTCGGCACGATACTCAACCGCTCCGGTGGCGGGGCAACCAACAAAAGCTCCGCCGGTTTTGCCCATGCCGGAGATGATCCCCGGCGTTTTGTACCGGTTTTCAGCGGCGTTACGGGAAATCTGCCGGTGCTGGAGAAATCCGCCCGTGGACTGGGCATGCTCAATTGGGTGCCTGATGGCGACCAGATTGTCCGGCGCCTGCCTCTTCTTGCCAGTGTTGACGGTGAACTCTACCCCGCATTCACCATCGAACTTCTTCGGGTTGCCCAGGGCGCTGGCAGTTATCTGGTCAAATCCTCCGGTGCCAGCGAGGAAGAGGCATTTGGTGCCTCGACCGGCATTGTTGCCGTCCGGGTTGGCGATGTCGTTCTTCCAGCCTCCGCCAATGGTGAAATGTGGCTTCATTACACTGGCCAGCGTAAGGCACGCACAATTCCAGCCTGGAAAATACTATCTGGTGAGGTCTCCGGCGATCAGATCAACGGGCGTATCATTCTGATCGGCACCAGTGCGCCGGGATTGTTTGATCTGCGCGCCACCCCGCTCGATGCCGCGATCCCCGGGGTTGAGATTCATGCCGAGGGACTTGAACAGATGATTGCCGGAACGCTTCTGATCCGTCCGGACTTTGCCCTGGCTGTCGAACTGGGCGCGCTTCTGGCTGTCGGTCTTACAATATCTCTTCTCATCGGCCTTGTTGGCCCGCAATGGACCGCACTTGTTGCCCTTTTTGCCCTGGGGACCGCCAACTGGTTTTCCTGGAGAGCATTTTCTGAAAGCGGCTGGCTGATCGACCCTGTCTACCCGACCCTGATGGCTGTCGCGGTTTACATGGCCGGAACGGTGGCGGGATATGTCCGCACCGAACGGCAACGCAATGAGGTCCGCCGCGCCTTTGGGTATTACCTTGCGCCAAGCCTTGTTGAAGATCTGGCGGAGCATCCTGAGCATCTGGTCCTTGGCGGCGAGGAAAGAGAGCTCACGGTGCTCTTTTCCGATATTCGCAGCTTTTCCGCCATTTCCGAAACCATGGGCCCGACGGAGCTGACCGGGTTTATCAATCGGTTCTTGACCCCGATGACCGAGGTGATCCTGGATCGCGGCGGCACCATCGATAAATATATGGGCGATGCGGTGATGGCGTTCTGGAATGCCCCGCTGGACGATGCCGAACACGCCAGCAATGCCTGCCAGGCGGCTCTGGACATGCACAAGCGGCTGGTCCAGCTGAACCGGGAAATTGCCGAACAGTCGGGCGAGGACGGTCTGGACCATCCCCCGATCCGCATCGGTGTCGGCCTGAACACCGGATCGGCCTGTGTCGGCAATCTGGGGTCGCGCCAGCGTTTTGCCTATTCGGCAATCGGCGACGACGTCAATGTGGCCTCGCGCCTGGAGGGGCAGACCAAAACCTATCGTGTCGATACTCTGGTCAGTGCCTCAACGGTATTGTCGGCGCCGGGCTTTGCCTTTCTCGAACTGGACCGGCTGAGGGTAAGGGGACGGGCGGAACCGGTGGTCGTCCACGCGCTGCTTGGTGATCAGGAATATGCAAATTCGGCGGATTTTGGCGAATTGGACGCCGCCAATGGCGTGATGCTGGCGGCATATCGCGAACGCCGGTGGAAAGAGGCCCTGGCGGCTCTTCAAACCTGCGCAGCCCTTGGCGGGTCGCGGCTTGAATTTCACTATGCGGCCTTAGGAAAACGGATCAGAACTTTTAATCGCCGGCCACCCGATCCGGATTGGGACGGCTCGATATCAGCTCAGAACAAATAGCAATCGGGCTCATGGGCGGAACAATCCGGCACTGGGTTTATCCCCCGTCAGTCGTCCTTGTCGCACGGCCAAGTCTTCGAGGCAGCCAGGCCATCGGGGAGTTTAGTCTGGTCATCTCCGCAGGACAATTCTATCTGCGCCGCGGTCAGGCCCTTGGCGCCGGAGAGGTCGGCGCCGGAAAATTCGGCGCGCAGCAGATAAGCGTCAACTAGGTTGGCACCTTCCAGGGTGGCGTTGGAAAAATCCGCTCGCGCCAGATAGGCGTTCGCGAAACTGGCACCCGAAAGGTTGGCCCCGACAAAAATCGCGCGGCCCAGCTCCGCTTTGCTCAAATCGGCACCGCTAAGATCAGCGCCGGTGAAATCGGCGCGCTGCAATTCACCCTTGGTCAGATTGGCGCCGGCCATTTTTGCGTTCCCGAAATCAGCCCTGAGCCCTTCAACCTTGGTCATATCGGCGCCTTCAAGGTCGGCATTTTGAAACCGGGCGCGGTATATATTTGCACTTTGCAGATTTGCGTCGCGAAAATTTGCATCGGCAAAATCGCTGCCGCTGAGGTCGGCTCGGGCCAGTATCGCACCATTGAAGGTTTCGCCGGTCATCATTCGCCGGGCTTTAAAACAGCCCGTCCAGTTTACGCCGGCGGCGGGTTCGGCATTGCAATTCGGCCTCGTCTGAGCCTCGCTTTTAAAGCCCACCGGGGCATTAAAAAGAACAAAGACCGCCAGCATGGCAACTGAAATGAAAGTCCTGACCATCGAAAATCTCCCTAACTGCCGTCCCGGACCGCATGCAATTTGTGACAGTCTATCCGGTCTGGTCCCTGATGGCGATTGTTTGGCAGGGCGGGAATATTAAAGCCGCTTACGCATCTCAACTCTAGGTTTGGCGCGAAATCCGCAAGAATACTCGTCAGCAATAGTCGCCGCCATGCCGGCATGTTCGTGCCCGGGGACAAAACCGATTATCCCAATGCCTCATAATAGGGCATGTTCCACGAAATATCGCGAAATGTGGTCAAGGTGATGGCATCTACTGACTGGTCTTTCGCCCAGCTTTCGGCATGTTCGACCAGCAGCCGGCCCAGGCCGCGTCCCTGATGCCGCCGTTCGACATTGAGTTCGGAAAGATGAGCATTGTCATCGACGCGCCACAAAAGCGCAAAACCCGCGATGGCGCCGGCATCGGTCAAACCGACCAGAAGCGCACCTTCGTCAAGGCCGCGTTGAAACTCGTGATCTTCGCGGAAAGCGCTGTTGGCGCAGAATTCATAACCCTGGACACGAGCAAAACGCTTGGCGGCATCGCGCTCGATCTGTGAAAGACGCGGTATGTCCTCCTTCGCGCCATGGCGGATCAGATATTCCCATTCCACACCGGGTCCTTGGAATTGGTTATGCTCCTGAGCCGATCTTTTTCCTCCGGCGACGGTCCTGAGCCGGCTGATACGCCATGCGGGCATGGGATTTACAATAGGGCATGGAGGCTTCGGAGCGGTGACCGCAGAAGTGAAAACCTTCATCGCCAGGATCACCGATCGGCCATTTGCAGGTGCGTTCGGTCAGGGTAAGGATGGACATGTGCTGTCCCGATGGCAGCTCGACCGCACGAATGGGCGCCGGTTCCGGTTCTGCTTCCACCTGGGGTAGAGGCCGGGCTTCAATGTCCACCTGGTGTTTGAGGGCCGTGGCGCCGGCGGTCTTGAAGCGTGACGGGTGGGAGGGGGCGGCGGGCCGCTGGCGCGGGGTGCGGGCAATGGTGCGGGCAGGCCGGGAGGGTCGGGAGCGGCCGGACAAGCCCAGACGATGAACCTTGCCGATGACGGCGTTGCGGGTAATCCCGCCCATGCGAGCAGCGATCTGGCTGGCGCTCAGCCCTTCAATCCACAATTTCTTGAGTTGCTCGACACGTTCATCAGTCCATGACATCGTGAATGACTCCACCTTAAAAGCGCTTGTGGCGGAGACTTGAACCTGGCATGCCAAATTAATCGACATCTGGCCCGCGCCGCCGCAGCGCATACCCATATCTCGTGGTTAACGATCTGTTTACTACTACATAGACCAAACTATACGCAATGTGCTTTACGTCCTTTTCCCCAGTTCACTTAGGACTCGTTTGAGGAAATCACAAGGGATTCCGCCTGGAATACCGACACAAAGACCATTTTGCCCCTGACAAGGATTTTTCCATGAATATTGCCGCCCCAAAACCATTTCACCGGCCCGGTGTGCGCCGATTTGGCAGGGTCAACTGGATGGGACTGTGGACTCTTTATCTCAAGGAGGTGCGCCGGTTCATGAAAGTTGGCATTCAGACGGTGCTGGCGCCGGTCACGAATACGGTTTTGTTTCTGGTGGTTTTCCATTTTGCCCTGGGCCGGGCGCGGACGGAAATTGCCGGTATGTCGTTTGTCGAGTTCCTCGCCCCGGGCCTTATCATGATGGCCATCCTGCAAAACGCGTTTGCCAACACTTCATCGTCGCTGCTGATCTCCAAGGTTCAAGGGAACATTGTCGATATTCTCATGCCGCCTTTGTCGGCCGGTGAAATGAATCTTGGATTTGCTTTGGGCGGGTTGACGCGCGGTCTGGTCGTCGCGGTATGCACCGCTGCCGCCATTCTTCCCTTTGTCGATCTGGGAGTTGCTCATATCTGGGCCGTGTTATGGTTCCCGTTTGCCGGGGCGTTGATCATGTCGCTAACCGGAATAATCGGCGGGATCTGGGCGGAAAAATTCGACCATATGCAATCGATCACCCACTTTGTCATCACACCGCTCGCCTTTCTTTCCGGCACATTTTATTCGTTGAAAGACCTGCCTGGCATTGCTTTTTCGGTGGCCCAGTTTAATCCGTTTTTCTATCTGATTGATGGCTTTCGCTACGGGGTAACAGGTTATGCCGACGGCAATTTAGCCGTCGGGGTCGGTGTGACCGCGGTGACGGCGGCCGGCCTTTACGGGCTCTCCTACCAGCTTTTGCGTTCCGGTTACCGCATCAAATCTTGAACCCGATGGCCCGTGCCACTTGATCGCCAAAGGCGATAGGGCCTAAAATGGCGGTTCAGTCCGCCGCCGTTTTCCGGCGGCGTTTCAATTTGCAACAAAAGGCCGGGCCGGTGATATCTCCCGTAATGCCGACATATGCGCGTAAGCCCCTTGAATTCGAGCGTGGGCAGGGCGCCCATCTATTCACCGCCGACGGTGACGCCTATCTCGATTTTGCCGGCGGGATAGCGGTCAATGTTCTTGGCCATGGTCACCCCCATCTGGTCGAGGCTGTAACCGAGCAGGCCGCCAAGGTCTGGCATGTCTCCAACATTTTCAACATTCCTGGCCAGAAACGTCTGGCGCAAAGGCTGGTTGACGCCACTTTTGCCGACACTGTGTTTTTTGGCAATTCCGGCGCCGAAGCGATTGAATGTGCCATTAAAATGGCGCGACGCTATCATTTTGTCTGCGGCGCGCCGGAACGATTCCGGATTATTACCTTTGAAGGTGCCTTCCACGGTCGAACCCTGGCAACCATCGCCGCCGGCGGGCAGGCCAAGCACCTTGAGGGTTTTGGTCCCCAGGTGGATGGCTTCGACCAGGTTCCGTTTGCTGACCATGAGGCCGTCAAGGCAGCTATCGGCGATGAGACTGCTGCCATACTGGTTGAACCCATTCAGGGCGAAGGCGGTGTTCGGGCCCTGGCACCGGAGGAATTGCGCCAGCTCCGTAGAATTGCCGATGAGGCAGGCATTCTTCTGATGCTGGATGAAATTCAGACCGGCATGGGCCGCACCGGCAGGCTTTTTGCCCATGAATGGGCCGGGGTCACCCCCGATATCATGGCCATTGCCAAAGCCCTTGGCGGCGGGTTCCCCATCGGGGCCTGCCTGGCGACCGCAGACGCCGCCAGGGGCATGACCGCCGGTACTCACGG
>QILX01000138.1 GCA_003232175.1 Hyphomicrobiales bacterium
CAATGGCGGTCGCGGCCAACGGTATCGTCGGTGTCATTGGTTTGCACTGGTTTACAGATTGCTGCTGTGAAATATGTCACAGATACGACTCTCGATCGAAGTTTTTTTTACGCCGCCAGTTTTTCAAGTCGCGCCTTCCCGGTCCATTAAATGGATCAGCCGCAACATTCGGTCTCCCGCCACATGGACTATATCGAGCAATCGTTCGTCCAGTTCCTCGCCAACCGAGCCGCCACCGGTCAAGCTGGAGGTGGTGGTGCGCAGCCGGTCCGATAGGAAGGTCGCCAGCGCCTTGTAAAAGCGTCCGGCAAAGGCGGGGCTGGCTTTTAACTCCGCTTCAATCGCATCACGCGGAACCGCCAACAACCGGCAGGATTCAGTCGCGCTCACGTCGACATTGGGTGGTTGCTTCTCAACAAAGGACATTTCCCCGACGACATCGCCAATGCCCAGATTGGCAACGACTGTACCATTGGACAATCGCACCGCCATCGCACCGCTGGTGAGGAAATATAACGCGTTCACATCAACGCCTGCTTTGATGAGGTTTTCGCCGTCACCCAGTTCGACAATATTTCCGGCCTTGGCCAGAAACAGGATATCTTCTTCCGAAAGATCACCCAATATATAAAGCGATTTGCGCATATTCTATTCCTCCATCAACTTCATTCTTCCATCAATTGGCGTTTCGCCAGCGCCGCGAATAATCCACCCGCCGCCATTAGTTCATCATAGCTTCCCGATTCAGAAACCCGGCCACCGTCCAGCACACAAATCTGGTCCGCATGTTCGATAGTCGAAAGCCGGTGGGCGATGGTGACACGGGTCACTGTCATCGCATCGAGCGTGCCGGCGACCAGCGCCTGACTGGCATTGTCCAGCGCGCTGGTGGCTTCATCAAAGAACAGTATATTGGGCCGCGATACCAGTGCACGGGCGATTAATATTCTTTGCCGCTGACCGCCGGAAAGCACCGATGCGCCCTCGGTAATCGGGGTATGTATGCCCATCGGGAAATAATCGAGATCGCTGGCAAGTCCGGCATTGGCCGCCGCCGCCATACATTGTTCCAACCCCGCATCATGGGCGCCGCGAATATTGTCGATAATCGATCCGGCGAACAAGGAACTGGATTGCATCACCACGCCAATTTGCGAACGGAGCAATCCGGTGTCGAGTTCAGCGAGATTCTGGTTGTCGAAATAGACCGCGCCCTGCGCCGGTGTTTCAAATCCAAGCAGCAGGCGGAGCAATGTGGATTTACCAGAACCAGAGCTGCCAACAATGGCGAGATGCTTACCCGCTTCGATATCAAGGGAAACCTGCGATAGAACAGGCGCTTGTCCCTCCCCGTAGGCAAAAGTGACATTGCGGATGCTGATCACGCCCGCGAGTTTTCCGGGATCGGCGCGGCCGGTGGACATTTCAACCTTTGCGGTTAAGACCGGCATCGCCCGCTCGATTTGCGGCTGGGCGGCGTAAAGCTCTATCAGCTGTGACGACAGGCTAATAAACGCACCCTGAAACGCGCCAAAGGCAATCAGAAACGCGATGAACATGCCCGGTTCCAGCGCGTCGCGCGCGAGTATGGCAACGGCGGCGAATAATATGACCTGCGTGAGTGTTTGCCAAGTGTCCGAGATAGCCGAGGAATAGCCGGTGATAAAGCCCGCCTTGCGTTCGAGCGCGCGTTCTTGTCCGTAGAGATTGGCCCAGCGGGAAAGCGCTCTGCTCTCCGCCGCTGCCGAGCGCAATTTGGCAACCGCCCCGATCATCTCATAACTGGTTTCCGCCAGATTACCGTCCAGCGCATAGGCTTCACGAATGATCGGCATCTGCAAAGCGCGAGTGACGAGCACGATCAATATATAGACCGAGATCAGGCCCACGGAAATCAAAGCCAGCCGCAGATCGTAAAAGGCCAGAACGAAGAAATAGAATATCGAAAACAACGCCGATAGTCCGGCGGATAATGTAATCGACAATATTAACTGCCGCATATTATCAACGCCCGAGAGGCGCTGGTTAAGATCGCCCGCAGTATATTCGCGGAAGAAAGACGTCGGCAAACGCAGCACCCGGTCGAACAGGGCATTGGCCAGGCGCGCGCTGGTTTTACCCTCCATCCGGCTAGCCGCCATGCCTTGGACGGTCGATAATGTGTAGGTGACGAGCGCCGCCAGCACCAGCCCGCCGCCTATGCCAAACAGCAACGCGACCTCTCCTGCAGGGGCAAGATCGCTCAGTATCCAGCCAGTAGCGAGCGGTGTGACCGCACCTAGAATTCCAACAAGCGTTGCAGCCAGAGCAATGGATTTGAGTTCGCTCCAATTGCCACTGGTGACAAATTTGGTGAGCGACCAAAGTCCGGTAATTTCATCCGGCAAAGGCGCGGACAGCACATAGCTTCGCTGATCGAACAGGCTGCGCGTTTCGTCATCGATAAGCAGGCCGTCAGCGCTGCGATAACCGCCCTTATGCCAGATCGCTGATGTTGGATTATGATCTTCGACATAACGCAATATCACCGGCCCCTGATCGTGCCGATACCAATCCCCGGTTTGTGTAACCATGCGTGCGGAGAGATCATATTGCCGGGCGATTGCAGGAACATCGTCGAACTTATGCTCGCCCGAAGAGCTTGGTTCAATTGTGGCTGGAGCGGACAAAGCTTTGGCACAATGACCGATCATGACCGGCAGTGAAACTTCTGAAAGCTCTGCGAAGCTTCCAATGTTTCCAGCTTGCTGAAGTCGTTCCAGTTCCACCGAGTCCTTTTGCGCGGACTGTTCCTGTAACAGCGCAGATAATTCATCGTTATATTGTGCAACTGATATGGCGGGTTCGAGGGAGGGTATTTCGTCCAACCCAGCGATCACAGCACGCTTCCAGTCTTCCTCCGCAGCTGCCAGTTCGGATGGCGCGACAGCAACGACGGTCAGTTTCTTACGGATAATGAGAATGAAATTCGCACCCGCGGGAGCAACCGGGAATATGGCCTTGCCTCTATCCACAAGATACAGAAAATACTGCCCTGCGTCGGTCCGAAGATATAGTTCCGCCTCGCCATCCGTCACTTTAAAAGCTGCGCCATCGGCTGCACAAACAATCGGCGGCCCGGCTTCAAAATACAGCAACTTGCCTTCATCAGATTGCTCAAAGCGGAGAGTAGTCATCTCATGCCTCCAGCAGGCGGGCATAAGCGCCGCCCTCCGACAACAGAATATTATGCGGACCGCGTTCACTTATCCGACCCTGTTCTAACAATATGATCTCGTCGCAATCGCGGATGGTGGAGAGCCGGTGCGCAATCACTATACAGGTAATACCGCGCCGCCGGATTGCCTCCATAACCTGATGCTCGCTGACCGGATCAAGCGCGCTGGTCGCCTCGTCAAGAATGATGATCGCCGGATTGGTCGCCAGAGCGCGGGCAATTTCGATCCGCTGTTTTTCGCCGCCCGATATATTGGTAGCACCCGATGCAATCTCCGCATCATATCCGCCGGGCCAAGCCATGATACGGTCATGAATCGCCGCATCCTGTGCAGCGCGGGTGATGTCGGCGTCGGATATGCTGTCGTCCCACAGCGATATGTTTTCGCGGACTGAGCCTTTGAACAGCAGCACTTCCTGCCGGACATAGGCGAGGCGTGACGCCAGCACAGATCGCGGCCAATGGGATCGCGCTGCGCCGTCGATCACAATCTCTCCGGATTGCAACTCCACCAAACCGCCGATCATTTTTCCTACTGTGGATTTGCCTGAGCCAGATGGTCCAACCAACGCAATCCTTTGCCCGGGTGTGATGTCAATCGACAGGCCATCAATCAAAGGCGGGTCGAGCGGGTTATAACCAAAGCTTGCTTCTTTCAGACTGATTGATCCACGCGGCAACCGATTCAGTTCTTGCGTGCCCACATCATCGAACACCGGATCAGTCCGTTGATCGAGAGTGTCGTCGAGCCTTCCCGTAAAGGTACGCAATTGTTGTAGCTCGCCGCCAAAAGAAGCCAGTGCGGTTATCGGTCCTGAAAAACTCAGCGCTAGCGCTTGATATGCGACCAGTTCACCCAATGTAAAAGTCCCCTGCATCACCAGATAGCCGCCACCGATCAGCGTTGTTAGCAGGACCATCGTTGAAATCAGACCGGGCACGGACTGTGTCCATACCTGCACAGCCGATGCCTCTTGCACTCCATTAATTGTCTTTGCCTGTAAGCCAGTCCAGCGTGCGAACAGCATATTCTCTCCACCCGAGGCTTTGTAGGTTTCAATGTCCTTCAAGCCTGCAATGCGGGCCCCCATTAGCTTGCCTTGATCAATTGAAACCTTGCGATATTTTTCGGAAATCACAGCGCTGGTATAGAGCAGGATGACGACATTTAGGCTTGCCAGTAGCACGATGATCAGGGTGAGCGGCACACTGAAATAGAGCAACACGATCAGATAAAATACCGCCAGCAACAGGTTGATCGCTGCCTGTATCATTTGCTCGGACAGCAAGCCGACAAGGCCCTCATTCAACCGCACCCGATCAGCAATCTCTCCGGTAAAGCGCTGTTCGAAAAACCCGATGGGCAGCTTCATCATATGATTGAGCAACTGAAAGCCTGTCCGCCCCTTCATCTCGCCGCCAAGCCGAACCAGCGCAACTTCTTGCATAGCGATTAGGCCGAAGCGCAAAACTGCGGTCAACGTCATGCCAATGAGCAGCGGCCACAGCCAGTCATCAAGCGAGCGCACCAATACATAATCGACAAATATTTGCGTGAAGAACGGAACAATAATCCCGGGAATAACCAGCAGCAAGCTGATCAGAAAAATAAATAGCAACCCGGTTCGATAGTCTTCGACCCGTTTAATCAGCGACGCAAAAACAGATGGACGGTCATCACCGACGATAAATTTGGCTCCCGGTTCGAAGGTCAGCACGACCCCTGTGAAGCCAAGTGAAAACTCCTCCATCGTCTCGGTACGGTGGCCGGAAGCGGGATCGTTGATATAGACCAGATCGCCTTTGATGCCCTCAACCGTCAGGAAGTGGTTGAAATTGACAAAGGCGATCATCGGAAAATTCAGCTCGCCGATATTTTCCGGTTCGACTTTCAGGCCTTTGCTTTCCAGACCATAATGGCGCGCAGCCTTTAGAATGTTGGAAGCCTTGGCACCGTCGCGCGAAATTCCGCACTGACCGCGCAGTTCTTCCAATGGCACGAAGCGTTTATAGAAACCCAATATCATCGCCAATGCCGCCGCGCCGCATTCGGCAGCTTCCATCTGCAATATCGTGGGAGTCTTAACCGGTTTCACTGATCCGAACCGCTATCACCCGAAACGGCATGGCTGATCCGGTTGCGCACGCCGGGCAGGATCACGTCGATCATCGGACGGCGCTCCACCACAATCTTACCGGTTAACAAAGTGCCCGTTGTTACCGGCCGTTCCGGACCGCTGGAGGAGGACCAGACAAATCCGCTGGCGTTTTTCGAGCGTTTCAGACGGACGCGGACTTCTATTGGCGCGCTGCTTCCGGACAGTTGCTCGACCAATTGATCATTCTGCAGGTATCGCCGCATCGATTCCCGGCTGGCGGGCAGCACCGTGGCAGAAACCGTTTCACCGACGATATGACCGTAGATTTCCTTGGCAGTTGTGGTCGGCACTAACTCCACCGCCATGCCCGGATCAATTCGTTTGCCGCCATCGGGCGGGACGAAGAGCACGACTTCAAAAGAGCCCTCTTTTGTATTTTTTCCGCCACCATCAATCGTCGCGATGGCTTCCCCTTGCGTTAGTACATCACCGGCATTGACCTTTATTTCCAGCACGCGGCCTGCCTGCGTGGCGCGCACCAATACTTCATCATCGGTTTGCGCTCTTAGCTTTTGCAGTTCGCGTCGGCGTTCCTGCACCAGTTGATTATCAGCAAGCCTCCCCTGATCGCGTGAATTGCGCCGGGTTGTTGCGGCGATACTGATGTCCAGTCGATCCTGCTCCAGCTTGCGCAGATCCGCTCGGATACTGTCGTTCAGCGCGATTACATTCATCAATTCTTCTCGTGTCGCAGCATTCTGACTGACCAGCTCGCGCAAATTATCGGCGGTCTCCTGCCGCGTCGCCAGTTGCCGCCGTAATTCCGCAGCCCTCGTATTGGTGGCAGCCAGTTTCCGGCGATCAGCGACGCTCATCCGGCCTTCACCGCGCCGATAGATGCTTTCCGCAACCCCGGCCTTGGCCATCGCATCGCGCAAGGCTGCCTCGGCAATCTGGATATCCCGCTCGCGGTTGTCGCGGGTCAGACGTGCGACAATATCGCCCGCGCTAACCCGGTCGCCCGGCTTCACCAAAATCTCTTCTACCCGGCCTTCATATTGCACCGTGACTTCGCTCAGCCCGGCGGAATCGATCATAATCCCTTGCGCGTTCACTTTAATCGGCACGCTGGTGGTAAAGCCCCAGATCAGCGCGAATAGCACGATCACGGCGGCCACCACGAGGAACAGCCAATTGGCAGGCCTCACCAGACGCAACGGTTGGTCGAGCCGATCCGGGCTTGCCATGCGGTCCATCGCTTCTTGTCTGAAAATCTGTCTGGGCATTGTCTATTTGGGCCGTTTCCGGCGCTTCCTCCCCCGATTGGTGCGACCCAAATCGACTTAGATAATAATCATTTTCCCGCCACTTGACGGTTGATGACCTAAATTAACTGCACCTCGTCTTTGCGAGCAAAGCGAAGCAATCCAGAGCCACTTGCAACTGCACTGGATTGCTTCGTCGCTCCGCTTCTCGCAATGACGATTCAATCAAAATCATTTCCCTCTGAAAAGCAGACAGCCACGCCTGAGCACGTTTGTCAAACAATGTAGTCCGCCCAGATTTTCAGCAAGCTTCTGACCATCCGGAATCGTCAGCACCTCGAACTCCAGTATTTCCCAGATTTCCGCATTACACGCGTCGGTTTTGGATAGCTCTGGCCAGTGATTATGACCGTATTGTGCGACCCATACGGCGTTAACCTTTTCGGCGATTTTTTGGACCAACACATTGTTTGACGACGCATAAATCCATATCCGGCGGCATTCTTCTACACTATCCATGTAAATCATCGGCAGCGGATTTCGGA
>QILX01000311.1 GCA_003232175.1 Hyphomicrobiales bacterium
GTCTTTGCAACGCTTTATATCTTTTCGCTCATGGGACTGGTGGTGAATCTGATTTCAGACCTCACCTACACCTGGATCGACCCCCGGATCGATTTTGACAGCCGGGACGTCTGAGCCATGAACGAGGTCAATCTTGTTGAGCAAGAAAAAAGTGCGGCCAGCCCTCGCGCGCCAACGGCGAATGCCGCTTATGTGCCGGATCGACCCGGGCTGCTGCGCCTTTCGCCCATCAACCGCCGCCGCTGGCAAAGCTTCACCGCCAACAAACGCGGGCTGTGGAGCTTATGGATATTCCTTGCCCTGTTTGTTTTCACTCTCTTTGCCGAGTTCGTCGCCAACGACAAGCCCCTCCTCATATCTTATGAGGGTGAGTGGCTGACCCCGGTTTTGACCGCTTACCCGGAAACCAGATTCGGTGGTGATTTTGAAACCGAGGCGGATTACCGCGACCCGTTCGTTCAGGACCTGATCGCGGAAAAAGGCGGCGCGATCTACTGGCCGATGATCCGCTACAGCTTCGACACCATAAATCTCGAACTCCCCGAACCGGCACCGGCGCGCCCAAGTGCCGAGAACTGGCTTGGCACCGACGATCAGGGCCGCGACATTGTCGCCCGGCTGATTTACGGCTTTCGGCTATCGGTCCTGTTCGGGTTGGTGCTCACCATCATTTCGTCGGTCATCGGCGTTGTCGCCGGCGCGGTGCAGGGGTATTTTGGCGGCTGGGTCGATCTCATGTTTCAGCGCTTTATCGAGGTATGGACCTCTATACCGTCCTTGTATCTGCTCATCATCATTGCCGCGGTGATCGAGCCGAGTTTCTGGGTCCTCCTGGGCATATTGCTGTTGTTCTCCTGGGTGTCGCTGGTCGGCGTGGTGCGGGCGGAATTCTTGCGCGGGCGCAATTTTGAATATGTTCAGGCCGCGCGGGCCCTGGGGGTGTCCAACGCCAAGATCATGTTCAAACATCTTCTGCCCAACGCCATGGTCGCGACCCTGACGTTCATGCCGTTCATCCTCAACGGCTCGATTTCGACCCTCACCAGTCTGGATTTCCTCGGTTTCGGCCTGCCGCCGGGCTCGCCGTCATTGGGTGAGCTTCTGGCCCAGGGCAAAAATAACCTGCACGCCCCGTGGCTGGGGCTTTCAGGTTTTTTTGTCATCGCCATCATGCTCAGCCTGCTGATTTTCATCGGCGAGGCGGTGCGTGATGCCTTTGATCCGCGCAAGACATTCAAATGACCCCTCCCGCAAAATCCAAAAACGCCGGCAAGCCTCTTCTGGACATCCGCGACCTTTCGGTCGCCTTCGTGACCAATGAGGCGGAAACCCTTGCTGTCGACCGGATTTCATTCACCATAAACGCTGGCGAAACCGTCGCCCTGGTGGGGGAGTCCGGGTCGGGAAAATCGGTGACGGCGCTATCGGTGATGCAGCTTTTGACCTATCCGCCGGCAAGTCACCCTTCGGGGGAAATTTTCTTCAAGGGCGAAAATCTCATGGGGGCGCCGCAGTCAAAACTCAGGGAGGTCCGCGGCAACCAGATTTCGATGATTTTCCAGGAGCCGATGACTTCCCTCAATCCTTTACATACTATCGAGCGCCAGGTCGGTGAGATCCTTGATGTCCACAAGGGCCTGCGCCCCGAGGCGGCGCGAACGCGGACTTTGGAATTGCTGCATCAGGTCGGCATTCAGCAACCCGAGCGGCGCCTTGGTGCTTATCCGCACCAGCTCTCCGGCGGCCAGCGCCAAAGGGTGATGATCGCCATGTCGCTCGCCAACGAGCCCGACCTTCTGATCGCCGATGAGCCCACAACCGCCGTCGATGTGACGGTGCAGGCGCAGATCCTGAAATTGCTCAACCAGCTTGCCCGCGACCTCGGCATGGCCATGCTTCTGATCACCCATGATCTTGGCATCGTGCGCAAACTGGCGGCCCGCACTTGCGTCATGACAAAGGGGAAAATCGTCGAGCAGGGTGACACGGCTCAGATATTCAACAGCCCTAGTCACGCGTACACCAAACATCTGCTGGCAGCGGAACCTTCGGGCACGCCGCCAAAATCCGACCTCACGGCCAAGCCGGTTGTTGAGGCCAAAAACCTCAAAGTGTGGTTTCCGATCCGCAAAGGGTTCCTGCGTCGCACCGTTGATCACATCAAGGCGGTCGATGATATCTCGATCACCGTTCGCGCCGGGCAGACCCTTGGCATTGTGGGGGAGTCCGGGTCAGGCAAGACTACCCTGGGGCTCGCCATCATGCGGCTGATTTCGAGCCAGGGGAACATCGCCTTTCTGGGCCAGCCGATCGACAACAGATCGTTCCGGCAGATGCGGCCCTTGCGGGCCCAGATGCAGGTGGTGTTTCAGGACCCCTTCGGTTCGCTGTCGCCGCGCATGACCATTGGCGGCATTGTCGAAGAAGGCCTGCTGGTGCACGCCAGGGCCATGGATTACCGCCAGCGCCGCACCCGGGTCAGCCAGGCGCTGCACGAAGTCGGCATCGACCCCCAGGTACAGGACCGTTATCCCCACGAGTTCTCCGGCGGTCAGCGCCAGCGCATCGCGGTGGCCCGCGCCCTGGTGCTGCAGCCAAAATTTGTCATGCTCGACGAGCCGACCAGCGCACTTGATATGAGTGTTCAGGCCCAGATCATCGACCTTTTGAATGATCTGCAGAAACGCCACGACCTGGCCTATCTATTTATCAGCCACGACCTGAAAGTCATTCGCGCCCTTTCAAATGAAGTGGCGGTGTTGCGCAATGGCAAGGTGGTTGAGCACGGCGAGGCGGCAGCTGTTTTCGACCACCCCAAATCGGACTACACCAAGGCGCTGATGGCAGCGGCCTTCGACATTGAAACCGCGCCCGAAGGCGTGGTCTCGCAATAGGCCGGATTAAATCAGATGGCATCGGGCGGCGGGCTGGTGGTGATGGTCAGGGACTGGGACCAGCCGGCCTGGGCCAGACATTTTGCAAAATGCCTGCCCGGCCGCAAAATCGCAGAATGGCCCGACATCTCCAGCGCCGACGCGATCGCCTACGCCGCCGTGTGGCGGCCCGATCCCGGCGCGCTGGCTGAGTATCCCAACCTTAAAGTGATATTCAATCTTGGCGCCGGGGTCGATCACCTACTCGATGACCCGACATTGCCGGATGTGCCCTTGGTGCGTCTGGTGGATGACAGCCTGACGGCGCCGATGAGCGAATATGTCGTTTTCCAAGTCCTCCTGCACTTTCGCCGGCACCTGGCATACTCGGAGTTTCAGCGGCAAAAACGGTGGAAGCCGCTGAGGCAGCCCCGCGCTGGTGAGGTGGGGGTTGGTATTATGGGGCTGGGTACACTGGGCGTTGACGCCGCTAAAAAACTGGCGGGCCTTGGTTTTGACGTTGCCGGCTGGAGCCGGTCGCCCAAGACCATTGAGGGGATCGCGAGTTTTGCCGGTGACGCGCAGTTTGTCGATTTTTTACAGCGCACCGATATTCTGGTTTCGCTCCTGCCGGCGACGCCCAAAACCAAGGGGCTTGCAGACCGGTCGCTGTTTGCCAGGCTGCGGCGCGACGGGCCGCTGGGCGGAGCGATTTACATCAACGCCGGACGGGGCGCGACCCAGAATGAGACCGATATTCTCACAGCCCTTGATGCGGGGGAGTTGGCGGGCGCCAGTATTGATGTTTTTGAAACCGAACCTCTTGATGCCAATAGCGCGTTATGGCACCACCCGCGCGTTGTCATCACGCCCCATGTCGCGGCGGACACCGATCGTGACGCGGCGGCCTTGGCGATCATCGCGCAGATTGTAAATTTCGAAGCGGGCCGCCCTCTCGCCCACGTTGTCGATCCGGCGCAAGGGTATTAGGGTCGTGCAAACAGCGGATATTTCCAAAGGGAGCCAAGATGGTGGACACCACACGCCGGGCGATTGAAATCCTTGAGACCCTGGTAGGGTTCGATACCACCAGCCATCTGTCCAATCTTGAGATGATCGATTACATCGTCGATTACCTGGATGGCCATGGGGTCAGCTCGACCCTGGTGCCGGCCCCGGACGAACCCAAATCGAGCCTTTTTGCCTCCATTGGCTGGAAACCGGGGAGCCCGGGTGGGGTGGCGCTTTCGGCCCATACCGATGTGGTGCCGGTGGTCGGGCAGGACTGGGCGACGGACCCGTTCAAAATGGTGGAAAAAGACGGCAGACTTTATGGCCGCGGCACCTGCGACATGAAGGGGTTCCTCGCCGCCTCCCTTGCCATGGTGCCCAATTTTGTCGCCCGCGACCTCAGCCAGCCGATCCATCTGGCCTATTCTTACGACGAGGAACTTGGCTGCTCAGGCGTGGTGCCGATGGCGGAGCGCCTCGGAGTTGATCTGCCCAAGCCCGATATCACCATTGTCGGCGAGCCAACACTGATGCGCCCCGTAGACGCCCATAAAAGCATTCACGCCTATGAGACCATCGTGACCGGGTTTGAATTCCATTCCAGCATGCCGGATAGCGGCGTCAACGCCATTTCCTACGGTCTGAAATTTGTTGATATACTTGCCGATTTCAACCGGCGGCTCAAGAAAAAGGGCGATGCCTCGGGGCGGTTTAATCCTGGGTGGAGCACTGTTCATGTCGGTGAAATCAGGGGCGGCACAGCGCTCAACATCGTGCCAAAAACCTGCTGGATCCACTGGGAAATCCGTGGCCTGCCGGACGAAGACGTGCCAGCGCTGGTCGCTGAAATCGAGGACCGCGCCGCCCGGGAACTCGCCCCCCAGATGCAGGCTGTCGCTGCGGGCACCGGCATAATAACCCAGCCAACCGTCAGCATCTGCACCTTGCGCCCCGAACCTGGCTCGCCAGCTGAAATCCTGGTCAAACGCCTGGCGCGCAGCAACGATGTGGCGGCGGTCTCGTACGGAACCGAAGCCGGGGTCTTTCAGACCTGCGGTATCCCGACCATGGTTTGCGGCCCCGGCAGTATCGATCAGGCCCACAAGCCCAATGAGTTTCTGGCGGTGTCTGAGATGGAAAAATGTGTCGGCTTCCTGACCCGCCTTGGAGATGAATTGCAAAGGTAATACCAGCGGTTTTTCCCTCAATCCGCCTCTTGCGCGCCGCCGGCCAAAATGTCCTCGGGGGTAAACCGGTATTGCCGGTTGCAGAACTCGCAAACCACACCGATGGTCCCGTCTTCGACCATATCCCCAAGCTCGTCCGCGCCAAATCTTGACAAGGTGGCGCCGATCCGTTCCCGGGAGCACCGGCAGGTATCGGTTAAGGCCAGCGCCGGGTTTACCGTCACGCCGCCTTCGTGGAACAGGCGGTAAAGTAATTGTTCGGGCGCAAGGCCGGGGTCGAGAATTTCGTCATAGCTGATGGTTTCAAATAGCGCCATGGCGTTGGCCCAACCTTCGTCATCGCTTTCAATTCCGGTGCCGCCGGCAGGTGGCAGATGCTGGATCATGATCCCGCCGGCGCGCCACTGGGCGCGACTTTTCTGACCGGGAACCGACAACTGGCCAGCGCCAAGACGGATGGCGGTGGGGATCTGTTCTGAGCGGGTGAAATATTCCAGCGCCGCGTCGGTCAGCTGACCGCCCTCCAGGGGCACGATGCCCTGATAGAGCTCCATATCCGCGCCCTGATCCACCGTCATGGCCAGATGCCCCTTGCCAAGCAGCTGTGAGCCGTCGTCTTGGCCGTCGTCTTGGGCCGCGTTAACCGCTGCCTCGTCAAAATGCGCGTAGCCGCGCAAATCTCCCGGTGTGGTGAAATCGGCGGCCAGCAGGTCAACCGGCCCGTCGGACCGCGCCTCGACCGCAAACCGTCCGCTAAATTTCAGCGACGCCCCGAGCAGCGCCGTCAGCGCCACGGTTTCGCCCAGAAGGCTGCCAACGGGGCTGGGATAATCGTGGCGGCCAAGAATATTGGTTACCATCGGGCCAAGGCGCACGATGCGGCCACGCACATTGGCATTGACCAGCGAAAACGGCAGGACGATATCGTCGTCGGCGGGCATTGCCATTCAGGCCGAATCGGCGCCGGCCCCGTCCCCAAGGCACCAGGCCAATATGCCTTTTTGGGCGTGAAGCCGGTTTTCCGCTTCGTCGAACACCACCGATTGCGGGCCGTCGATAACCTCGGCGGTTACCTCCTCGCCACGATGGGCCGGCAGGCAGTGCATGAAGATGGCGTCGGGACTGGCGGCGGCCATCAGAGGTGCGTCAACCTGATAGCCGGCCAGCATGTTGTGGCGATTTTGTTTCTCCGCATCGCCCATCGATACCCACGTATCGGCAACCACGCAGTCAGCCCCGTCAACGGCCCTGTAGGGGTCGGAGGTGACTGATACCGCCGCATTGGCGCTTGAGGCCCAGTCGAGTATGTCTTGATCCGGCGACAGGTTTTCAGGGCAGGCAAGGCGCAATTGAAAGTCAAATCTCGCCGCGGCATGAATCCATGAGGCGGCAACATTGTTGCCGTCACCGGACCAGGCGACGACCTTGCCTTTAATCGGTCCTTTATGTTCTTCGAAAGTCATGATATCCGCCATGAGCTGACAGGGGTGAGAGCGGTCGGTAAGGCCGTTGATGACCGGTACCGTGGCGTATTTCGCCAGCTCCACCAGCTCGGTGTGGCGGTTGGCCCGCACCATGATGGCATCGACATATCGTGACAAAACCTGCGCTGTATCGGATATGGATTCCCCGCGGCCAAGCTGCATATCGGCGGCGGAAAGCACAATGGTTTCCCCTCCCATTTCGCGCATGGCAAGATCGAAGGACACCCGGGTGCGGGTTGAGGCTTTTTCGAAAATCATCGCCAGGGACTTCCCCGCCAGGACGCGTTCCGGGGCACGGCCCGAGCGATTTCGCCGCATGTGCTTGGCCCGTTCGGCTCGGTCCAGTATGGCTCTGAGTTCGGCGGTATCAAGATCGGCGAGATC
>QILX01000208.1 GCA_003232175.1 Hyphomicrobiales bacterium
ACCAGGAGCGCATCGCCGTCGCCCAGCATTTCCAGCCCCGCGGCAATAGCCTCGGCGCGATCACCGACCTCGATGGCGCTCGGGCAGCCCATGAGCACCTGGGCGCGGATCGCGGCGGGGTCTTCGGAGCGCGGATTATCGTCGGCAACAATGCCCAGATCGCTATGGGCCGCCACCGCTTCTCCCATAAGCCGCCGTTTGCCGGGGTCACGGTCCCCCCCGGCACCAAATACCGTCACGATACGGCCCACGACATGGGGTCGCAACGCGATCAGCGCGGTTTTCAGCGCATCGGGCGTGTGGGAAAAATCGACATAGACAGCGCCCCCCGAAGCGGTTTCGCCCACCGGCTCAAGACGCCCCTTGACGCCACGCAAGGCCGACAGCACCGCGATCCCGTCAGAAATCGAGAGACCGGCGGAGGTGGCAAGACAAAGCGCGGTCGCTACGTTCTCCGCCTGAAACCCGCCGACAAGATCAAGCGCCACCTGAAAGCGCTTTCCCTTAAAGCCGATACCGACATCGAGCCCCTGCGGCCTGGTCATGACCGACAGCAGACGTAAATCACCCTCGGTCCGGCCATGGCTCAACACGCACAGTTTTGCCGCCCTGGCCGCCGCGATGGCGCTGGCATGACCCTCCCCATCGCAATTAACAACCGCCAGCGCGCCCGGTTCCAAAAGCGTCGTGAAGAGCCGGAGTTTGGCCGCCAGATAAGTCTCGAAGTCGGAATGATAATCAAGATGATCGCGGGTGATGTTGGTAAAGGCCCCACCCTCAAGAGCCGCGCCATCGACCCGGCGCTGCTCCAGCCCGTGACTTGACGCTTCTATGGCAACATGGTCGTAAGAACCGGTGCCAAGCCCGTGAAGCACACCATGCAGCACCACCGGGTCCGGAGAGGTCAGTTTGACTTCCGGCAGGCCGGCAGGCGGGTCAACCTTTCGAGCGCCATCCCGGCAGATCACTCCCAAAGTACCGATACTGGCGGATTTCAGCCCATTGGCGGCCCAGATCTGGCTGACAAATTCGGCTACCGAGGTTTTGCCATTGGTGCCGGTTACCGCGACAATATGGGAGGGCTGAGGGGCAAAAAACCGCGCCGCCATGCGGGCAAGGGAGCGTCTTGGGTCTGAGGAGACGACCAGCGGCACCCCCAGCGTTTCGGGGAGCTTCACATGGGTTTCGGCGAGTATGGCGGCAGCGCCGGCGGCAATGGCCCCGGGGACAAATTCAGCTCCATCCACCTGGGTTCCGCGCAGCGCGGCAAATAGCGCCCCAGGTCCCGCTTCCCGGCTGTCGGCGGTAAGATATTCTATCTTTACATCAGCCAGGGCGCCGCGAATATGCTCCTCGCTGCTGAGAAGATCACAAAGGTACATATCCCGATCACCTGGCCCCAATGGGGGCGTCACGCAAAGCTCGCCCGGGGCAACTTAATAGCCGGCAAGCAGCACTTCGGGATCCATGGCCTCGATTTCCACATTCGATTCCAGACCCAGCATCGGCGCGATCCTGGCGATGATCTTGCCTACAGTCGGCGCAGCGTTCCAACCCGCGGTCGCAAACCCGAAGGTTTCTTTGGTTCCCTTGGGTTCGTCAAGCAGAATCAACAGCACATATTCAGGATCGTCGGTCGGAAAGGTTGCGATAAATGTATTGAGCAGCTTGTCGGTATCGTAACCGCCAATCCCGGCTTTTTCGGCGGTGCCGGTTTTAGCACCGACCCGGTAGCCCTTCACCTGCGCCCGGCGGCCGGTGCCCTTGACGACATTCAGACGCATCAAATAACGCATGGCGTCGCTGGTTTCCCGCTTGATCACCTGTGTGGATACGATCGACGCCTCTTCGGCGGTGCGCGGCAGAAATGTCGGGGTCATCAGCCTGCCGCCATTGAACAGCGCCGCGCCAGCTGCCACCGCCTGCAATGGGGTCACGCCCAGGCCATGGCCAAAGGCAATCGTCATCGAATTCACCGGCCGCCACGGGTTGGGCAGCAGCGGCTTGGCATTTTCAGGCAACTCGGTGACCAGGCGGTCGAGCATACCGAGTTTCTTCAAAAAGGCCTTGTGGCCTTCAACCCCGACATCTAGAGCCGCTTTGGCCGCACCGATATTAGACGAATAAATGAAAATTTCCGGTATGGTCAAAAACCGGTTCTTGCCGCGATAGTCGCGAATGCGAAACCGACCGACCCTGATTGGCTGGCTGGCATCGTAACCGCCGTTAAGATCGACATTCCCGCTATCGAGTGCCATGGCCATTGTGTAGGTCTTGAACATCGAACCCAATTCAAAAACCCCTTTACTGATGCGGTTGATGCGATCGGGGATCAGGGCTTCCTTTGGCACCTGCGGGTCATAATCCGGTAACGAACTCATCGCCACAACTTCACCGGTTTTGGCGTTGAGCAGCACCCCGGCGGCGGCAATGGCGCTGAATTTCTCAATCGATTTGACCAATTCATCCCGCAGCGCATATTGAACCCGCAAGTCGACGGCAAGACGGACCGGCGCCGGTTTCTCCCGCCCCGAAAGTCCGGTTCTGGTATTGAGATTGAAATCGTCGATATATTTTTCAATCCCCGCCATGCCGACATTGTCGACATTCACCTGGCCCACCAGATGCGACAAGGTCCGCCCGGCGGGATAGACCCGGCGGGTTTCAGATACAAAACCAAACCCTGGAAGCCCCAGATAGTGGATATCGGCCTGCTGCTTTGGCGTCAGTCCCCGTTCCAGCCACACAAACGACTTTTTTGATGCCAGCCGGCGGGCGATGGCGTCACGGTTGATATCGGGCAGAACCGTGGCGAGCTGATCGACGGAATTGGTGACATCGAGAACTTTGCGCGGGTCGGCGTAAAGCGAGGCGACCTGGATGTCCATCGCCAGTACCCGGCCATTGCGGTCAAGGATATCGGGACGGGGCTTGCCCAATTCCTGAGCCGCCTGAACCACCTGGCCAAAATCATCAGGAGGAAATACAGCCAGGGTCGCAAGGCGCAGGACAACAATGGAAAAACCGCCGATAAAAGCCAGGGCGGCAAGGCGAATGCGCCGCCCGTCTATCACCGAATTTGGTTTGGCGGCGGGTCGTGACGCAGACAATACTTGCATTGAGCACTCGCAACAAACTGAAAGCTTACCAGGCAACTGAGATCCCCAGTGTCGCGCGATCTTGGTTTACGGACCCTTACCACCGGGGTGATTAATTGGCTTTTCTTGCCGCCGGCAGCTTATCTCGTGCCATGGGGTCTTCAGTGGCATTCAGCCCCGACCAAGCGTCTTTCGCTGAGCAAGGAAGCCTAAGGTTTTTTTGGCGGCAACGGTGCAGCCACGGAAGCATCGCCAAAATTCTTCGCCGGATTAAGGGCCTGCATAACCAGATCATCAAGCCGGTCATTGTCAGCGCGCGCGATGATGTCGTTCAAGCTGGCATATTGGGCCGGCTTTAAGGGCTGCATATTAAGGAACTTGCTCGCCAGGCGCTGAAGCCTGTCCGGCTGGTTGAGCAGGCTCCATTCGGCTTTGAGCACACTTAGCGCAGAAAATTCGATGTCTATCTGGCGTTTCAGCTCAGTGACGGCAATGGCATCGCGGCCAGTGTCGTATTTTACCGAATAAACTAAAACGGAAACGACAATCGTCGTCACGACAAAGACTATCTGTACAAGCTTGCCCATGGCTTTTCCTAAAGCTTAACCGGTGAACGGCATCTTAACATCGGGCACACCCAGTGCGCCGTGATCCTCGGGCCAGGCGGGCGCCGGGCTGCGGATCGCCGTTCTCAGCCGGGCTGACCGGGCTCTGGGGTTAACCTTTATTTCGTCCACGCCTGCCTTTTTCGCAGCCCCCGGCAGGGAAATAAAGCTCGCCGCCGGACCCGCCTCCATGAGCGGCCTATGGCGCGAAGCGCGGCCGCCACGCCCGCATCGCGCCTGAAAGAAACGTTTGGCAATGCGGTCTTCAAGCGAGTGGAACGTAACCACGACGAGCCGCCCGCCAGGTTTAAGCAGACGCTCCGCCGCGCTCAGGCCGCGGGCTAACTCGTCAAGTTCCGCATTCACATAAATTCGTAAAGCCTGAAAGGTGCGCGTGGCGGGATGAATGCGCCCCGGCGCGCCACCCACCGCCCGCCTGACGATTTCAGCAAGATCAAGGGTACCGCTAAATGGGGTGACCTGCCGCCGCCGGACAATGGCGCGCGCAACAGCGCGGCTGCGGCGTTCCTCGCCAAGCCGAAAGATCAGATTTGCCAGATCGTCCTCATCGGCGGTATTGACCACCTTGGCCGCTGTCACACCGCTTGCCGCCATGCGCATATCCAGAGGGCCATCCTTGGCAAAGGAAAACCCCCGTGTCGCGGTATCGATCTGCATCGACGAAACCCCGATATCCAGAACGACACCGTCGACCGCATCATAACCCAGTCCGCTGGCAATGCGGTCCATTTCCCCAAAACAGCCCTCCTCCAGCATCAGGCTGGCGCCATGGGTCTCCTGTTGCGCCCGCCCACTCCTCAGCGCTTCGGGGTCGCGATCAATGGCGATGACTTTGGTATCGGCAGCGGTTAACAGCGCTTCTGAGTACCCGCCGGCGCCAAATGTGCCGTCGACATAAATTCCGCCGTCACAAGGGTCCAGGGCCGCCACAACTTCTGCCAGCATAACCGGGATATGTCGCAAGGCTGCCCCCGCGGCGGGATTGTCCGAAGCGATTTGTTCAGGTCCCTTGGGCACTGTTCACGACCCAGGAGTGGATTTGGTGGACCCGAAACTCTCCAGATAATCACGCACCCGCGCCCTTGCCTTGGCCTGATGGTCGGCGAAACGCTCCGGTTCCCAAAGCTGGAATTTGGCCCCAAGCCCAACAAAGCTGACAAAATCTTTTATCGAAGCATGGGCGCGCAAATTTTCAGGCAGAATAATCCGGCCGTCGGCATCGATGTTCAGCCGGACGCTGTCGCCGAATATCGCCGTGGACAAACTATCCATTTCCTCTGAAAACGGAGCAACATCCTCCAGCAATGCGGCAACCTTGTCTAGCATGGCCGTCCCCCCGCCATCAATCGCCGGGGCACCCAGAGCCGGGTAAAGATATACGGCGCCGTCACCCTCGCGGGTCAAAACCGACCGAAAGCCAGCTGGCACGGAAACCCGCCCCTTGGCATCAATTCGGTTCTTAAAATTGGACACAAACCTGTCCATACGCAACGCCTCTTTTTTACATTCCCGGTCGGGCCCTACGGCCCTCCTCGCCTCTTGGTTTCATTCCCGGTCGGACCTTTGGTCCTCCTCGCCTGGATATTTCATTCCCGGTCGGACCTTTGGTCCTCCTCGCCTGGTTCTTTCTTCCCGGTCGGACCTTTGGTCCTCCTCGCCTGGTTCTTTCTTCCCGGTCGGACCTTTGGTCCTCCTCGCCTCTTGTTAATTTCATTCAGCCAACGCTGCGGCCTTTTGCGCCTTTTTGTTTTGGCGAAACTTTCCAGCTTTCAGACCCAGGGGGCTTGGCCTAATGGTCAATTTCCCGTCGTAGTTCTTCGGTAGCGGGGCTTAGACCGGCAATGACAACAAAGGGTGATCGCCCCTGCAAACGTCTTGCGGCCCCTCCGCCGGAGGAATTCTTTGGCAAACCCCATTTGGGCTGCCATGGAAACCGGAAGAGGTGACGAGGGGACCTCTCCCGCGCCACCTCAACCGAGAGATTGCCGCCGCATCTCTTGGGTCCCAGAATGGGAGATCATGGAATACTATGTATTCTGATGGGTGTCAATGGAACTCAACGGAATAAAATGGCAAAAACCTGCTGCTCAGGGCCCCGCGCCGCCGCGATCTCCCCACCAAGAGGCGAGGAGGGCCAAAGGCCCGACCGGGAATGAAAGAAACCAGGCGAGGAGGGCCAAAGGCCCGACCGAGAACGAAACAAACCAGGCGAGGAAGGCCAAAGGCCCGACCGAGAACGAAACAAACCAGGCGAGGAGGGCCAAAGGCCCGACCGAGAACGAAACAAACCAGGCGAGGAGGACCAAAGCCCGACCGAGAACGAAACAAACCAGGCGAGGAAGGCCAAAGGCCCGACCGAGAACGAAACAAACCAGGCGAGGAGGGCCAAAGCCCGACCGGGAATGTAAAAACACCCGACCCGAAACCCAGGAAAATACCAGATGGCCTGTAAGCCGGGTTCTGTCCGCCAGGTTGCCCCGGCGGGATGGCCATTCATCTGGGGCTTGGCGTTACCGCAAGCCTCGTGCAACCAACCCGGGCGATGGCGTGAAAACGCGCGCTGGAGCCGAAGCTCCGATATCGCCCCTATTCGGTTTTGCTCCCGGTGGGGTTTACCGTGACCGGCCCTGTTGCCAGGTCCGCGGTGCGCTCTTACCGCACCCTTTCACCCTTACCTGACATGAAGTTGCCCCCATATCAGGCGGTTTGCTTTCTGTGGCACTTTCCCTGGGGTCACCCCCGCCGGGCGTTACCCGGCACCGTGTTTTCATGGAGCCCGGACTTTCCTCGAACGGCCGAAGCCGCCCGCGGCCATCCGGCCATCTGGCCCCCCATAGATAGGGATGCTCAGCGGCATCGTCAAAACCAATCTTACCCACGGGTTGACGCAATGGAAAATGCTGTCGCATTCCGGCCTGCTCCGGGAAAGAAAATCAACAGCTGTTGCGCCCGGCCTTGCGGGCAGGGAGCAACACTTTGCCAGTTTCCTCAGAATAAACACAGACGCCGCTGGGCTTGCCGGCGGGCAGGGAAACGCCTTTTGCGAGAAGGAACTTAACCGAATAGGCACTCGATAAATCCGCTGGAAAACGCGGGATCGGCTGTTTTATCAGGAAATATCCGTCAGATAGCCTCTCAATGCTTCCATTTGCGATGAGTTGCACGATACCGGCCATCTCGGGCAACACCACATAGTCCTCGACCCGACTGGCGCCACCACGGCACTGGCATCGACATTGACGACGCCGCCAGGATACAGGTAGTTGAAGATTCCAAAGGTTTTGGCATCGACCCCAGGCGGCGGTTTGGTTGCGGTGGTCTTTTTTCCGGCGATGATCAGATCACCGTCCTTCTGAACCAGAATATCGGTTTTGGTGCCCAGGATCAGCGTATCATTTCCCTTGCCAAGTTCGATCAGCATGGTCGGACCCATGCGGGGATATCTTGGGGATATTTCTCCTGAAGGA
>QILX01000143.1 GCA_003232175.1 Hyphomicrobiales bacterium
TGGCGTCGGACCAGGTGTTGATAATGGCGATCACCGGCCGGCCGGCCCATTCGGTGGCCCCGTATCCCATCTGCATCAGCCGCGAGCGGTGACCAAAGCCGCGCAAATCGTCAGGCGCGAACCAGCGGGCGCTGCGTAAGGTCTTTATGGTTTTCCGTGGCTTTCCGGTCATTTCAATCTCGAAATATCACATGGGAGTTGGCCGATACGTTGCGTATGTTGATGTTTGAAAGCGTTGCTCCGGACCGCCGGGGCTGGGTCTGAACCTCCACCCCGATATCAAAAAAACACTTTGCCGTATTTTCGCGGATTTTCCGGGAAAAGTGTGACAAGCGCGCGAGGGTCGCGGGCCTTATAACCAGGGCCGGTCTTCAGCGGCCGGGCGCTTCTCAAGGCTGAGCGCGATATCATCAAGACCGTTGAGCAGGCAATGTTTGCGGTAAGGGTCGATGTCGAAGGAAATGGTGCCGCCATCGGGGCCGGTGATGGATTGGGTCTCAAGATCAACGGTGATGATGGCATTGGCGCCGCGGATCGCGTCGTCCATCAGCTTGTCGATGTCATCTTGGGGCAGAACAACCGGCAGAATACCGTTCTTGAAACAGTTATTGTAGAAAATATCGGCGAACGATGTCGCCACCACGCACCTGATGCCAAAATCCAGCAGCGCCCAGGGAGCGTGCTCGCGGCTTGATCCGCAGCCGAAATTTTCCCCGGCAACGATGATTTTCGCCGCTCGGTATGCCGGCTTGTTGAGGACAAAATCGGGGTTTTCCGATCCGTCCTCATTGTAGCGCATTTCAGAGAACAGCGCCGTCCCCAATCCGGTGCGTTTTATGGTTTTCAGATACTGTTTGGGGATCAGCATATCAGTGTCAACATTGCGGATATCTATGGGTGCGGCAACGCCGGTCACTTGGGTGAATTTGTTCATGGGTCGATCCTGTTCTCAGGCGGCCTGAAGGCCCGCTGCGGCATTGGCGCCGAGTAGAAGGTTAAGGTTTTGCACCGCCGCACCGCTGGCGCCCTTGCCAAGATTGTCATAGACGGCGGACAGAACGGCCTGCCGGCGGTTCTCGTTGATGAAAACATAGATTTTCAGCATATTGGTGCCGTTTAGCGCCCGGGGGTCAAGATTGGACGGTGCGACAGCCTGGCCCGGGGGCTCGACGACAACAAATTGCGTGTCGCGATACCGTGCTGCCAGGCAATCGTAAATCATCGCCCCGGTTGGGGCTGAATCGAAGGCCCATAACTGTAACGGCACCGAAACAATCATGCCCTGGCGGTATGGCGCCACGGAAGGCTGGAACAGCGGCCGGTGAGCCAGCCGACCGTGGGTCTGCATTTCGTCGACATGTTTGTGTTCAAATTCAAGTCCATAGGGCAAGTAGGGATTGGTGACCGGCTTGGTTTTGGCCTCGTAGGCTTCGATCATTTTCCTGCCGCCGCCGGAATAACCCGATAAGGCGTTGACGGTGAGTGGGTATTCCGATGGCAGCAATCCAGCCTCGATCAGCGGCCGCACCATGGCGATTGTGCCGGTGGGGTAACAGCCCGGATTGGATATCCAGACGTGTGCCATGCTCCAGGGTCATTTCAGGAAATCCGTAGTCCCATCCCTTGGCGGTACGGTGGGCGGTTGAAGCGTCGATGATCCGGGTCGCCGGGTTTTGGACCAGCTCGACCGCCTTGAGGGCGGCATCGTCCGGCAAACACAGGATCGCCACATCGGCAGTGTTCAGCGCCTCGGCCCGGGCGGCGGAATCCTTTCGTAGGTCATCACCAAGGCTGATCAGCTCCAGGTCAGGCCGGCCCGCAAGACGCTCGCGGATCTGCAGGCCTGTAGTCCCGGCTTCGCCATCGATGAATATTTTTGCTGGCATTTTTGCATTCCCGGTCACGCGTTCCGCGCTCTTCGCCTCTTGGTACACCTTTTTCAAATACTCGTCATCCCTGGGCTTGACCCGGGGATCCATCAGTCGCTCTCGATTAAATCGCAAGCGTTTCAGAGGCTGTCCCTTTCTATCCGCTCCAGGTCATCGTCGTCAAAACCCATCTGGTGGCCAATTTCGTGAATGAGAACATGGGCGACAATGCGTTCGATCGGCTCGCGTGTGGTAATTGCGCAATCGAGCATTGATCTTCGGTAAAGCCAGATGATATTGGGCAGATCGCCGGTTCTGGTCTCGCCGGCCTGGGGTCGCCCTACGCCTTGGAACAGCCCCATAAGGTCCAGCGGATTTTCTATTTCCATTGCGTCAAGAACATCAGCTGACGCCACTTCGGCGACTCGAAAATGGACATTGCCGCACGCGGCTCGAAATTTTTCCGGCAGACTGGCAAAAGTGCGCCGTGCCATGGCTTCGATATCGACGAGGTCAGGAAACGTCGATTCAGGTGTTGGCATTGTGGATATTTCTTAAATGAATTTTCCCAAGCAGGTAAAGTTGCCGTCACAGTATTTTTCGATCAGGAACCAGAAAATGGCCAGCGCGCCAGCAACCATAAACGGGATCAATAAAGCAATCGCGGCAAGGCGCAAATTTCCCCTACGGTAGGCGATATACGAGCCGACCGGCGACAGGAAGCAAATGACCGGAAAACTCAGTACCACAGCAAACGTAAACCATAGAACCGGTTTGTTTGCCGCAACCACAGCGTCGAACATTGTCGGCGCGAACATGACCGGCATCATGCCTAAAACACCGGCGAGCCCCGACAACACCGAACCCCCCACCAAGTAGGAACGAAAGGTACCCCATCTTCTCGAAAGTTTCTGTTTTGACCGGTCCACAGGATTAAGTGGTAATTGGCCTAAAGGCTTGTGGCAAGTCAGCGCTGCCGCCAAGGGCGCCAGGGAGGGTATGAAATTTGGGACGTCCGAAATCGTAACCGGCCCGCTAGAGCTCCCGAACATCGACGAACCGACCGGCAATTGCCGCTGCCACCGCCATGGCGGGGGACATCAGATGGGTGCGGCCCTTGAACCCTTGACGGCCCTCGAAATTACGGTTCGAAGTAGACGCACAGCGCTCTTTGGGGTCGAGGCGGTCAGCGTTCATGGCCAGGCACATGGAGCATCCCGGCTCGCGCCATTCAAATCCCGCTTCCACGAAAATCCGGTCCAGGCCTTCAGCCTCGGCCTGGGCTTTGACCAGTCCGGAGCCCGGTACCACCATGGCGCTGACGCTGTCGGCAACCCGATGGCCCCTGGCAACGGCAGCAGCGGCGCGCAAGTCTTCAATGCGGCCATTGGTGCAGGACCCGATAAAGGCCCGGTCGATGGTGATATCCTTCATCTTTGTACCGGGCGCCAGTCCCATATAGGCAAGTGCCCGTTGCATCGACTGACGTTTGGCTTCATCGGCAATATCTGAGGGGTCAGGCACGGCGCCGTCGATGGTGGTGATGTCCTCGGGGCTGGTGCCCCAAGTGATAATTGGCGGCAGGGAAGAGGCATCGAGTTGGATTTCGGTGTCGAAATGAGCCCCGGCATCGGATGGAAGGGTCTCCCAATACCGGACCGCAGCTTCCCACTTTGCCCCCTTGGGCGCGCGGGGGGTATCCTTCAGATAGGCGAAGGTTTTCTCATCAGGGGCGATAAGGCCAGCGCGGGCGCCGCCTTCGATGGTCATGTTGCAGACCGTCATACGGCCTTCCATGGAAAGGCTGGAAATGGCCTCGCCGGTATATTCGATGACCTGACCGGTGCCGCCGGCGGTGCCGATCTTGCCAATGATGGCCAGAACGATGTCCTTGGCGGTGATGTGGTCCGGCGTGGTGCCGTTGACCACCACCTTCATATTACGGGCTTTGCGCTGGATCAGGGTCTGGGTCGCCAGAACGTGCTCGACTTCTGATGTGCCAATGCCGTGGGCGAGGGCGCCGAATGCACCATGGGTGGAGGTATGGCTGTCGCCGCAGACAATGGTAGTGCCGGGCAGGGTAAAACCCTGTTCGGGGCCGATGATATGAACGATGCCCTGACGCTTGTCGGTCTCGGAGAAATACTCAATGCCGAATTCGGCGCAATTTATTGCAATGGTTTCGACCTGAAGGCGCGATTCTGGATCGTCGATACCTAAACTTCTATCGGTGGTTGGTACATTGTGATCAACGACGGCGAGGGTTTTTTCCGGCGCCCGGACTTTTCGGCCGGTAGTGCGCAGGCCTTCAAAGGCCTGAGGGCTGGTCACCTCATGAACCAGATGGCGGTCGATATACAAAAGAGCTGTACCGTCATCGGCCTCGTGAACGAGATGGTCGTCCCAGATCTTGTCATAAAGGGTTTTGGGCGCGCCCATGGCAGAACCGCCTTTCAAGTTTTTTTCCGGCGCAGATATGCGCCCAGGCAGATGCACCCGTCAAGGTGCCCGGGATTATACTTAACAAACTCTTAACGGATTTTCTGGCACCAAGTGATATGGAAAAGTGATCCGCGAAAGGCTGACCATGGCTCAAGCCACCAAGGCAGGGGATGCCGCCAGGGGTTCTGAAACCGACAATCTCGCAACTGAGGCCCCAAGACTTGCCCAGATCCAGGCGCTTGCCCGAACCGGCCGACAAGGGGAAGCAGAGGACGCCTTGTGCCGGTGGATCGACAAGGAGCCGATGTCCGGGGAGGCGCACCTCCAGCTTGGCAGATTGCTGTTCGCCGACAACCGGCTCGTTGAAGCCTACGGGTGCTACAAAATCGCGGCGACCCAGTTTGGCGAGCGATCGGATGTGTGGTTTGAGTTTGGCCGCTGCCTTGAGATGATGCGGCATTTCGATGCCGCCGGTGTTGCTTTTGACAGAGCCCTTCATATCGGCCCACAGACGGCTGAACTGCATATGGCACTTGGCCGCATTTACGGTGGTCTGGGTCAGCCGCAAAAGGCCATGGCTGCTATTGATGCTGCATTGCGATTAAACCCGGGCGATGTCGACGCGCTGAGTTTACGTGCCTATCAATTGCAGATCAGCGGTGACTTCAGCGGCGCACGGGATGGCTATCTGGCTGTGCTGGCCGCCGATCCCCGCCGGGTCGATGCTCATTTCAGACTTGCCGATATGGGAGAGGTGGCCGGAAATGAGGATACTGTGGTCGATGGTCTTCTGGAGGCAGCAAATCGACCTGGAGCCAAGATAGAATTTAAAGCCGTGGCTCTTTTTACCGCGGCAAATGTGCGTCGAAAACAATGTGAATTTGACCAAGCCTTCGCGCTGGCCAAAAAAGCCAATGCCCTCGCCCGGGGGGATGCCCGGTTCGAGCGCTCGGAGCTGACGGCGCTGATTGATCGGCAGATCAGATGTTTCGACGCCGAGACATTCAAGGCTCTCGAGGGGCTGGGCGACGCCAGCACCAAACCGATCTTTATTGTCGGCATGCCGCGCTCAGGCTCGACACTGGTTGAACAGGTTCTTTCATGCCATCGGGATATATCAGCAGCGGGGGAGATTGGGAAAATCCAGAACATTGATGCGCTGCTGGCCGCTCCAGCCGATGACGCACGGTTCTTATATCCCAGTGATCTCAAATCCATGGATTTCCAGAAAATCAGGCCGCTTGCGGGGCATTACCTTGAAACTCTGACTGAGCGCGGTGGCGTCGGGGCCAGCCGGATAACCGACAAGTCACTGTTCAATTTTCTCCATCTGGGCCTGATCGCCCTGCTGCTGCCAAAATCGCACATCATCCATTGCCGCCGCGATGCGCGCGATCTGGGCCTTTCGTGTTTTTTCCAGAAATTCTCTGCTAAAAACACCCTCGCCTTCACCAATGATCTCGGCGATATCGGGTTTTATATTGCCGAATACCGGCGGATGATGACCCATTGGCAGGAGGTATTGCCGCTGCAGATACTGGATATCGAATATGAGGATATGGTGCAGAACCAAGAGGCGGTCAGCGCCAAGGCCATTGCCCATATTGGGCTGGGCTGGGATGTAGCCTGCCTTAGCCCACACAAAAACCAGAGGGCGGTGAAAACCGCGAGCCTGTGGCAGGTGCGGCAGCCGGTTTACGGATCATCGGTCGGTGTGTGGCGAAACTATGAGGCCCATCTGGAGCCTTTGCTGGCGGAGCTTGACAGCAAAAAGGCCCGGGCATCCGCCGGGCCTTGATAAAGATGCCTTTAAGCTAATTTTCTATTCGGATTTTTCGCCCTCGGATTTTTTCGCGGCCTCTTTGGCGGCTTCCTCTTCGGCCACCTTCACGGCTTCACCGGCGGTGGTGTCGGCCATCAGGGCCTTGGCCTGTGACACCCAGTCCTCGCGTTCGATGCGGCCCTTGAAGCTCAGCCTGTCGTCAACGGCGGCAATTTGATCATCGGAAAATGCGGCGATCTGGGCGAAGGTCTTGATCCCCAGGGCATTGAGACGTGATTCCAGTTCAGGGCCTACACCCTTTATCAGCTTGATGTCATCGCCTGGTCCCTTAGGGGCGGTGAACAACGGCCCGGTCGCCACTTTGGACTTTTTCGGTGCGCGGATATCTTTGCGCTCGGCGATGCGGGCCGATTTGCCGCGACGACCGCGCAAATAATAGAGTTTGGCGCGGCGTACAGCACCGCGGCGCACGACCTTGATCGAGTCGATCATGGGCGAATGGACCGGGAAAACCCGCTCCACGCCCTCGCCATAGGATATCTTGCGCACTGTGAAGCTCTCATTGAGGCCACCGCCGGAACGGGCGATGCAGACGCCTTCATAGGCCTGTACGCGCTCGCGGGTGCCTTCGGTCACCCGGACATTGACCTGGACCGTGTCGCCGGGGGCAAATTCGGGAACCGGGCGGGCGGCTGCCAGCTCCGCCGCATGTTCGGCTTCAAGCTGTTGAACGATATTCATTTATTCGTACCTTGTAAGGCCGATGGAAATAAATCGCGCCCCACCCCCATCGACCTAGCGGGCGACTGGGCGTGGCGTGGCGTTTCTCCATCGCATGGGGAAGCTTTGGCGCCATATATATCACTTTGGCGGCGTTTGACAGGAAAAAAGCTAGATAAAGCCCTTGAGCGCTGTGACCACTTCTTTTGGGGCTTCGCTCATCATCATGTGGCCGCACCGGTCCAGGGTCACGACTTGAGCGTTCGACATGGCCTCGGCCAGGGCCAAAGCGCCCTTGGGTCGCGCCATGCGGTCACGTTCGCCCAGAAGAAAGAGCGTTGGGATGTAAATTTTTGCCGCGCTCGCCAGGCCATTCTCATAGGCATTGCAGGCGGTAAGATCGGCATGGAGAACGCCAGGGTGGGCATTGGCGAGCAGGGCGTGGCCGGCGCCGGTCATGCGCAAACCCGGGGCGGGACCGCTAGCCAGCCCGCTGCCCGGCGCATAGGCCCAGCCGATGATCATGTCGACGGCGGACCGGTCGTTGTTCTTTGCCGCCTCAAGCAGCGCTGGCGCCACGCGCATTGGAAACGCGATGCCCAAAAGGGCGAGGCGCTCGATGCGGGCCGGCGCATCTGCCACCGTCTCCAGCGCGATCAGCGCGCCCATCGAGTGGCCGATCAATGTGGCTTTTGGGACATCCAGGGCATCGAGCACATGGATTATCCAGTCGGCCATATCTTCGATGCAGGTCATGGCTTCGCCTTCGGAGAGCCCGTGGCCGGGCAGGTCGACCGCGAGCACATTGAAGGCCGCAAAAGCCGGATGGCGCGTTTGCAACGCCCAAACGGTGCGGTCCATGCCGGCGCCATGAACAAAAACCATGGTTGGTTTTTTTACATCGAATGGCGCATCCCCGGTGGCGGCGACGATTCTGTTACCCGCGACGTTTAAATCCATTTTATGTCCTTCGGCTTGCTCCGGCGTTGGTTTTGCCGCACAGAAGCCAAGCAACACAAGCGGGACAATCGAATGACACGTAAAATCGTTAAAGTGGCGGTGCTCGGCGGCGGTACCATGGGCGGCGGCATTGCCGGACTGGTGGCCGAAAAAGGGTATCAGGTTGTGCTTCTGGAAATCAGCCGCGAAGCGGCGGAAGCGGCCAAGGTGCGCATGGTTTCGGGCCGCCCGCCGGCGGTCCAAACCGCTGAGGCGGCGGACCGGGTCACGGTCGGCAGCTTTGACGACGACATGGGCATGCTCGCCGACTGCGATTGGATTTGCGAGGCGGTGGTCGAGGACCTTGAGATCAAGCAGAGCCTTTTGGCCCGCGTCGAAGCTGCGCGCAAAGACGGCTCGATCGTTTCGACCAACACCTCGGGCATCCCTTTGCGCGAAATCACCGGCGGTCTGCCCGGGCGCCTGGCCCGGGACATGGCGGTGACGCATTTTTTCAATCCGGTGAAGGTCATGCGCCTGGTGGAGCTGGTGCCCGGGGTGGAAACCGCTGGCGACGTCATCCCTTCGCTGGCGGCGTTTTGCGGCGGTGTACTGGGCAAGGGGCCGGTCTATGCCAAGGACACGGTCAATTTCATCGGCAACCGCATTGGTTGTTTCTGGATGCTGTCGGGCCTGCATATCGGCGGCGAGATGCGGGCACGCGGGCTGAA
>QILX01000225.1 GCA_003232175.1 Hyphomicrobiales bacterium
TCAGCCACCCCGACATCGTGGCTTGAGGCATAGATGTAGACATTGATGCCCACCGGCGCGGCGGCGAATATGGTCAGCACGCCGACGGAAACAGCATCAAGGCCAGCAATTTTTGCGGCAAAGACCCACACCAGCGCCGGCAATAGCCCAAGTTTCAGCACCGTCATCAGCAGTGCCGGCCTGAACCCTCTGGCGATGCCATGGCGGTGCAATATCAGGCCCATGGAGATGAGGGCACAAGGAACAGCGGTATCGGCAATGATTTTTGTGATGGTGTCGGCGCTTTGGGTCAGCATGAGACCTGAAAAGCGAAAAATCCCCCCGATGGCCAAGCCGACGATTATCGGGTTTTTGGCCATGGATAGGAGCGTGGAGAGGACCGCGGCGCCAAATTTAACTTCGCCACCGCGGGAAAATTCGATCTGGAGGGAATTGATCAGGGTCATGACCGGCATGTGGAAGGGGAAGAGAACGAAGAATATCAGCGCCCCCTCGGCCCCATAGCTGATGATGACCAGGGGCATGCCGAGCATGACCGAATTGGAGTAGGACGCACCGACCCCGACGATGGCGCTCGTCGGACCATCGGTTTTGAGAACAGATCTGGCGATCAGGCTGGCAAGGATCCAGACGATGAACACCGCGCCAAAATAACACAGGAGCAAGATGGCCGGGGAGATGTCCGGCGCCGGTGTTGTGGCAATGGAACGGAAAACCAGCAGCGGTACGGCAATGCGGTGGACATAAGCTGAAAATCCGTCCGCCGCCGCCGCATTCATCAGCCCGTACCAGGCGGCAAGATACCCAACGCCCAAAAGGCCGAAAACCGGCAGCACAATGTCGATGATCTCGATCACGCGACCCTCATCTGGAAATATCGAAGCAAAGACCGGCAGTGTTCGGTCCGCCGAAGCCTGTAAGGGCCCGGTGAAATGCCCTAAAACCTGTCGCGATCATTCTGAGCAGCACCATTGCATTAGACATTTGTTTGGCCGTGCCCTATTTCCCAAAACCGGTTCCCTCTTTTGGGAGGCAGGCTTGGGCTCCAATGGTTGCGATTGCCCTGGGGGCACTGACGTTGCCCGGGCGCACTCTAATTGTCGCGTCTGATGCTCTCAATTTTCTGGTGACCGCCTATCCCCTGGTCATGATATCAACATTTGCAGTTCCCTTATCGATAATTCTGCATGTCATGTGCTTGTGGAAATTGCGCCGGGCCGGGGCCGTTTGAGACGGCTCTGGCCCGAAAATTGCGTTGTTCTGAAAATTGGACCGGCGGAGTTCACGCTTCATTAAACGGGAGCGGGTAAAACCTGCCTTGGGTCCCTTATGTATGAGTTGCGTAGGCAGTCGCGATGCGTATCACGCGGCTGCCACTACTCTTTTCTTCGTCAGCCCTCCGGTGGAATTCACACCAGGCGCAGACCGAACCATGAAAGCCACGGCGTGAATAATCCGTGCCGGCAAACCATGTCACCACATCTTCTTATTGCCGAAGACAACCGCCCCAACCGCATTCTGATCGAAACTTATGTGAACAAATTCGGTTTTTCTTCGGCCTCGGTGGGTAATGGCGCCGCAGCTGTTGAAGCCGTTCGCGATGGCGGTTTTGATCTGGTGCTGATGGATATCCAGATGCCCAAAATGGATGGCCTGGCGGCGACCCGCGCCATCCGCCGATTGCCCGGCTACAGCGCCGGCATTCCCATTCTCGCCCTGACCGCAAGCGAGTTGAGCGAAGTCGAGCCATCCTGCGACGCCGCCGGTCTGAACGGGGTTATTTCCAAGCCCATTGACCCGACCGAACTTTTTGCCAAGATTACCCACCATATAGATCTTGACCAAAATCGGCTTGCGTACTGATCGCATGGCTCGCACCCCCTTCTGACCGGGGAAAAATTCCAGGACACCTGATATGAAACGGCGTGACGGCCACGCAGAACCCTTGGCGCCGGCAAATGAAACGGTTGCCAATCCGGTAAAAGGCATTGCCGCTGCCATCGGGGCCGTCGCGGTGTTCTCGTTTACCGGTGGTGTCACATTCCCGCTTTTATCGTTTATCATGAACCGAAACGGGGCCTCGCCGACCCTGATCGGCCTGAGCGGCGCCATGATGCCGCTGGGCATTATTTGCGGCGCGTTTATCGTTCCCGCCCTGGCACGGCGCTATGGCGCGTTTTTCCTGTGTCTGGGATCGTATATTGCCGTGGCGGTACTCATTCTCGGCCTGGCGCTGACGAGGGATTTCGATCTGTGGTTTCCGCTCCGCTTTGCCCTGGGCGTGGCGATCAATTTCCTTTTCATCTTTTCGGAGACCTGGATCAATCAGTTGGCCCCGCCCCATATTCGCGGTCGGATCATGGGGCTTTATGTCACCATTGCCGCCGCCGGGTTTACCCTCGGGCCGGTGTTGCTCAGTGTCATTGGTTCTGAAGGGTATGGGGCGTTCACGGTGGCGATTTTTTCGCCGTTTGCCGCGCTGCCCCTGCTGCTCTGGGCCCGACCTCAACTGCCCGACGGTTTCAAGGACAGCCCCGCCGGATCATTCATGGTCTTTGCCAGGGCCGCGCCGATGCTGCTCCTGCTCGTCGGGATTGTCGCTCTATACGACCAGACATTGCTGACCCTTTTTCCGGTCTATGGTCTGGGGGCGGGACTTGGCGAAGTGCAGACCAACTGGGCACTGAGCGTAATGATTTCGGGCAATATGCTGTTGCAGTTGCCCCTGGGCTGGCTGGCCGATAAAATTGACCGCCGGTATATTGTGGTTGTCCTGGCGGTGACCACCGCTGCGGGCTTTGCCGTGCTGCCCTTGGCCATCGGCACTTTCTGGGGTTGGCCCCTGCTTTTTGCAATCGGGGCCACAGGGTTCGGCGGTTTCACCATTGCCATGGTGGAGCTTGGCGACAAATTCACCGGCACGATGCTTTTGACCGGGAATTCCGCTTTTGCCGTCATGTGGGGCCTGGGCGGTCTCCTCGGGCCGCCGGTCGCTGGCGCCGCCATGGATGTTTATGGCATCGATGGTTTCCCTCTGACCTTGATGGTTCTTTTCGGCATCCTTGCCCTGGCATTGACCTGGCGACCGCTGGTGCAATCGAAAAATTCCTCTTCCAGCCACCTTTGATATGTGCCGGCGACAATTTTTTTCACAAAACCTGGAGCGGTTAACAGAGTCTTGCCAATGGCGATCAGTACAACACTGAAATAATTCCATGATGCCACTAAGCCAAGGGAATCACATCTCTTTTACGTGAACTCCGTTGATCCGCAATGGTGCAGGCTGGGTGTGCGAAAACAGCCGTGCCGCCGCATTGAACGGCAAATTTTGCGCCGCCATAAATTGCCCGGCGGCAATTTGGACACACTTTTGTCACACACGTGCTGAAACTGAAACAGTCATCGCCATTAGAGACAGCCACCGGTCAGGTGAAAGAGTTCTGGCGGGCCGTTAGAGGATAATAGAAATAAGTCTAACATCGGATCATGATTGTAGTTTTGGGGTATCCAATAGGCAACGCGCGGCTCGATATCAATATTCTAAAAGTAAATCACGCGCCTGGGTTCCGGTTTCAGGCCATATCTTTCAATTAATGAACTGGGGGCAACTCATCGCTATGTCAACGGAGGGAATAATTAGTCATGTATAGATTTTCACGCATTCTGGGGATAGCCACCCAAGGGTTGCTCGTGCTTGCGGTGGTCGTGTTGTTTGGCCGTCCGGCCATCGCCATTGAAACCGGACCTGATGCCGACCCGCACAGCGAAAGCGAATGGAAAGAAAGGGTCAATGGCGGCACGGTGCGCATAATCACCAAGGGCCTTGGCTGTACCTGCACGAATATCGCCTCGGACATGGCGCGGGTCCTGAATGAAGTTGGCGACATAAGGGTTTTGCCGGTGATCGGACGCGGCTCGCTGCTGGGGATCGCCGATGTCATTCATTTGAAGGGCATCGACATGAGCATCCTGCAGTCCGACGTGCTGGCATACGTTGAACGAAACGGCATACACAGAAACATCTCCGGCAAAGTTCGCTACGTTACCAAGCTCTACAACAGCGAACTGCATCTGATCGCCGGACCTGGAATTAAGTCCATCCAGGATCTGGACGGCAAAACCGTAAGTTACGACGTCAAGGGCAGGGGTTCGTTTATTACCGCCCAGAATGTATTTGACCAATTGGGAGTCAAGCCGGTTCAGGTAAATCTGGAACGCGATGTCGCCATCGAAAAAATCAGAACCGGGGAAATCGCCGCGGCTTTTGTGGTGACCGGCAAACCCGCCGCGTCGATGCGTCAGGTAAAACCTGGAGATGGGCTGCATTTGCTGCCCATCCCCTTTGTCCCAGGGCTGGCGGATATCTATCTGCCTTCCAAGCTGACTTCCGAGGATTATCCTAATCTTATTCCTGCAGGACAGGTCATTGAGACCATTGCCGTGGGTGAGGTTCTGGCTGTCTACAACTGGAAGTCCGATTCCGAGAGATACCGCAAACTCTCTCGCTTCGTGGATAAGCTGTTTACCAACATCCAGGATTTGAAATTCCAGGAGCCCATTCGGCATCCCAAATGGAAAGAAATCAATATCGCAACTGACCTCCCGGGCTGGAAGCGCTTTACACCGGCCCAGGATTGGCTGGATGCCAACACCAGGCGTCCTGAGCCGCTGGTTGCGGATATGCGTGATAAATTCGAGACTTTCCTGGCGGCCAATGGCAGCACCGACACCAGAGCGGCCGACAACCAGAATGAGCTGTTTCAGCGCTTTCTTGTCTGGTCAAGTCAGCAATAACCGGTAAATATATGGCCACCGCCGGCGGCAGGGGGGAGAATACTCAAGCCGGCGGGGCCGTTTAACCTCGTAATCGCCCTGAAGTTTCGAAACCCGCCGCAAACAGCATTTGGTTGTTTTGCGGCAAATGAAAATTACGTTGGCGGAGTGTTTTTTGTTCCTGAATTTCCTCCAATGGCAGAATTTAAAAGATATATTCGCATGCGTAAATATGCATGTATGTAACGAAGACGACAGAAGGACAATGACAAATGGGAGGAAAAAAGATGTCAGACTATGAGAAAGAAACCTCGGCTTCAACGGAGTTGGCACCGCCAAAGTCACTGGATGATATGTTGCCCAAGCCCAGCCGACGCGGTTTTCTTCGCGGGAGTGGGCTGACTTTGAGTGCGGCGGTTGGGGCGGCCATTCCTTTTGCGTCCAATCTGCCTGAGGGATTTATCCCCGTTGCCCTGGCTGATACCGATATGTTTGACGGCAAGGATGGCCTGACGGTTCTGAACGACCGGCCGGCCAATGCCGAGACGCCGCCACATCTACTCAATGACGACATCACTCCGACAGCGCGGCATTTTATCCGCAACAACGGCAATCCTCCGGAAAATATGTCGGCGGATGGCTGGAAACTGACCGTTGACGGGTTGGTGGATACGCCGATGGAACTCAGCATCGAGGATTTGAAGAGCAAATTCGAAGTGGTGACCCAGGCTTTGGCTATTGAATGCGGCGGCAATGGCCGCGGATTTTTCGACCCCCCCGCCAAGGGCAACCAGTGGACTTTGGGCGCGGTCGCCTGTTCAGAATGGACCGGGGTGCGTTTTGCCGATGTACTCAAAGCTGCGGGCGTCAAAAACAATGTCATCTACACGGCCCATGTCGGCGCCGACACTCATCTTTCGGGAACGCCAGGCAAGCTTGCATTGTCGCGCGGTGTGCCGATTGAAAAGGCAATGGACCCGAGCAATCTGATCGCCTTTGCCCAAAACGGCAATGCGTTGCATCCGATGAACGGTGCGCCATTGCGGCTGGTAATCCCCGGCTGGCCGGGATCGTGTTCACAGAAATGGCTGACCCGGGTCTGGCTGCGCGACATCGTCCACGATGGCCCGAAAATGACTGGCACCGCCTACAAAGTCCCGAATTATCCGGTTGAGCCGGGCGAGAAGGTCGACACGAAGGATTTCGACATAATCCACGCCATGCCGGTCAAATCGCTGATCACCTCGCCGATGACCGGCGCGCAGACCGGCGACAGTTCGATTTCGGTGCACGGCCATGCCTGGGCCGGGGACGATCTGGTGGAGATGGTCGAGGTTTCCATTGATTTTGGCGCCACCTGGACCAAGGCTGACCTGGCGGCTCCGGTCAACCCTTACGCCTGGCAGAACTTCGACGCCACCCTGGACCTGCCTGAAAAGGGGTATTACGAAATCTGGGCCCGGGCGACCAGCGACAAGGGCGTCAGCCAGCCCCACGCGATCAACTGGAACCCCAAAGGGTACCTGAACAACACTCTGCACCGGGTCGCGGTGCGCCGGGTCTGATTGGACCCCAATTGATACCGGCTTCGGAGCATCGGCTTCGAAGCCGGAATTTTTTTGACCCATGAAACGGTATGATTTGCGATGTTTGGATTGCGAATTCTTTTCCCCCTCGGCCTGGCTCTGGCCGGGTTACTGGCTTCCGTGGCGCCTCTGGTCGCCGACGAACACGGACTCCGGTCTTTGGAGCTGCCCGACGGTGTCGGCGGGGAGGAAGTCGAAGCGTATTGCAGCGCCTGCCATTCCTTGAAAACCGTGGTGCAACAAGGCCTCAACCGCGAGGATTGGGAGGAGCTTCTGGTCTGGATGGTCGAGGAACAGGAGATGGAGCCCATCGACGCCGAAGACCGCAAGCTGGTGCTCGACTATCTGGCCGAAAACATCAGCCCCGAAGCCA
>QILX01000159.1 GCA_003232175.1 Hyphomicrobiales bacterium
ACGGTAAAGGGCCGGGGTGCAAAACGGTCCGGGAAACGCAATACCTGCTAGGAAATATTTTATTTGATTGGATACGGCGTCGCTCCGAAGAGTCTTTCCGTTGATAAAGTCTGTGCCATCCCGCTCCCGGTTTTTTCGTTGATTTTAGAAAGTCTGTGCCATCCCACTCCCCCACCCGGCCACCTCATAGATTGTATCCTGGGGTGGCCGGGTGGGGGAGTGGGATGGCACAGACTTACCTAAATCAGCGAAAAAACTCTTCGGAGCGACGCCGTAGACTCAAAATTTGCTTTAGGATGTTCCATGTTTGGGTGGCACCGGGTTCCCGGCTTCCTGCCGCTTCCCGCCGCATTGGAAAGAAGAACGCGCCGCTGCAATACTGGAACAACAGATATGAGGCGGAGGATGGTTATCTGTTCGGCCGCGAGCCCAATACCTTTGTCACCTCCCAGGCCCATCTGTTCGGGCCCGGCACCACTGTACTCGCCATCGCCGATGGCGAGGGGCGCAATGGTGTGTTTGCCGCTCGGCAGGGCGCCCGGGTCACCTCGGTGGATTTTTCAGCGCCGGCGCTGAAAAGAGCCCGCAAGCTGGCCGCCGAATACGACGTCGACATAACGTTCGAGCAGGGCGATGTCTATGAATGGCGCGGCACGGGCGACGGCTACGACATCGTTCTTGCCATTTTCATCCAGTTCGCGCCGCCGGCAAAGCGCGCAGCATTGTTTGATAGCATAAGGCGCCTGGTAAAGCCGGGCGGGCTGGTGGTGATGCAGGGCTACCGGCCCGAACAGATCGCCTACAAGACCGGCGGCCCGCCCCAGATCGAAAACATGTACACAAGCGAACTCTTGCGCGACGCCTTCGCCGGTTTCGATATTCAGCATCTGGAGGAATACGACCGCATCATAGAAGAAGGCAGCGGCCATTCAGGGCTATCGGCCCTGATCGACATGATCGCCCGGCGGCCCGACTAATACCAACGGTATTGGCGATTGGTCGTCGCAATTGACTGCAAACCTCTGGAAACGCAACAGACTTCTCGTTTCGCAAGAGTCAAAAGCTAATACCGTTGATATATGGCATCGCCGGGTTATCGGGTTCGCCGGGGACGGCGCGGTGGGGTCAGTTGGTCGGCATTTTGGTCTTGCGCAGATAGGGCAGCACCTGCTCGAAACTTCCGAAGCGTTTTTCGGCATCCTCGTTTGAGACCGCGGGGGTGATGATCACATCTTCGCCGTGTTTCCATTGCGCCGGGGTCGCCACCTGGTGTTTGGCGGTGAGCTGGATTGAGTCGATGGCCCGCAGCAACTCATCGAAATTGCGCCCGGTGGTCATCGGATAGGTGAGGATCAGCTTGATCTTCTTGTCCGGCCCGATGACAAAAACAGAGCGCACCGTGGCGTTGTCGGCCGGGGTGCGCCCTTCGGAGGTGTCGCCGGCGCCCGCGGGCAGCATGTCGTAGAGCTTGGCGACTTTCAATTCGGTATCACCGATCATCGGATACTCAACCGCGTTGCCGGAAATTTGCTCGATATCGGCTTTCCACTTGTGGTGATTCTCGACAGGATCGACCGAGATGCCGAGGATCTTGCAGTTGCGCCGCGCAAAATCGTCTTTCAGTCCGGCCATGTAACCAAGCTCGGTGGTGCACACCGGGGTGAAATCCTTAGGGTGGCTGAAGAGCACCGCATACCCCGCGCCGATCCAGTCATGAAAGCTGATCGACCCGGCGGTGGTGTCGGCGGTAAAATCAGGGGCGGTGTCGTTGATGCGAAGACTCATGGGGGGTTCCTTCTTATCGCTGCACTTGGGGGGGCACTGGGTGCCCGCTTATATAAGGTGCGGCCAATTCCGCTTGCAAGGAATTCAGATTGAAACCTATTGCGGTTTTCTCAGGTATCCGGATAATGCGGCGTTTTTCCACGTTGGTTCGCCTCCAGGACACTGGTATGAAACTCCATTTTACTGCCCCATCGCCCTATTCGCGAAAAGTTTGCATCGCCGCAGCGCTCAGGGGGCTGACCGATAATATATCCCTTGTCCAGGCAAAAACCACCGATGCGTCGGATCCGTTGCACCACGCCAATCCGCTGGGTAAAATTCCGACACTGGTGCTCGATGACGGCACGGCGCTCTATGATTCCCGGGTCATCTGCGAATATATCGATGCCATCGGCGTCAGCGGCCAGCCGCTGTTCCCCGCCGGCGACGAACGCTGGCCGGCGCTGAGGCTTCAGGCGCTGGGGGACGGGATTGCCGATGCCGCCCTTTTGGTGGTCTATGAGAAACGCATGCGACCGGAGACGATGTGGTATCAGCCGTGGATGGATACTCAATTGGCCCGCGTCAACACGGCCCTTGACACCGTAGAGGCAATGCCTCCCGTCAAAGCAGCAACGGTGAATATTGGCGACATTGCCCTTGGCGCAGCCCTGGGTTATCTCGATTTCAGAATTGATGGGGACTGGCGGCAGGGACGCCGGAATCTGGCCAGCTGGCTGGAGGATTTTACCGCCAGGGTGCCGGCATTTGAGCAAACCGCGCCAGGATAACCCGGATCAGTCACTTTGACCTAAGGGTCTGGCGCGATCAGGCACCAAACAGTGATCTAAAATAATCCACGCCGATAAAGCTGAATATCTGGCTTTCGCCAGACAAAACGCCTCTTTCAGCCAGGAACAACGCCGGTGAAAACTCAACCAGCGCCACAAACAAAATAACAACCAATAGCCCGGTACGTAAAATCACAAGGATAACTCCCTTGCTAACGTGTGCGCCCCCCGCTTTATCTGTAAATAGTGTGGGATATAAATTATTAGGTATCAATCCATGATTGAATACAAGGTTTGCATCAATCTAATCGCCTTGCCTGCTTTATAATAAATTCCAGGCTAGATTTTCGATAAATCTGTGGCGCGTTTGAATGATATTTCCGCGCGAGTGCCACTTTGCCCTAAATTCATGTCATTGATGTTGGCAAATTCGGTCGTATTTTTGCAAAAAGGTTAATCCCGATGACACTGTTTGGTTCGGTTCCGGAAATTCCTGTCAGCCGCCATATCCGCCGCGATGATCTTGCCGACGATATCGACTATGAGATCAAGGGCCACGAGATGCAGTTTGTCGAAATCGAGCTTGACCCCGGCGAAAGCACCATCGCCGAGGCCGGGGCCATGATGTTCAAGGCACCCAGCATCGAGATGAACACTGTGTTCGGCGATGGGTCGCAATCCTCCCAGTCGGGCGGGTTTTTCGACAAACTGGTTGGCGCCGGCAAACGGCTGGTGACCGGGGAGAGCCTTTTCACCACGGTTTTCACCCACACCGGCCAAGGCAAGGCGCGGGTGGCGTTCGCGGCGCCTTATGCCGGGCGCATCATGGCGGTGAAACTCGATGATCTGGGCGGCCGGCTGATCTGCCAGAAGGATGCCTTTTTGTGCGCCGCCCGCGGAGTATCGCTGGATATCTTTTTTCAGCGCCGCATCATGACCGGGCTTTTTGGCGGCGAGGGTTTCATCATGCAGCAGCTTGATGGCGATGGCTGGGTGTTTGTCCATATGGGCGGAACGGTGGTGGAGCGCGAGCTTGGCCCCGGCGAGGAATTGCATGTCGATACCGGCTGTCTGGCCGCCATGACCGCCGATGTCGATTTCGACCTCATCCAGGCGGGGTCGGTCAAATCGATGATTTTCGGCGGAGAGGGTATGTTTTTCGCCCGCCTCACCGGGCCGGGCCGGGTGTGGCTTCAGTCCTTGCCGCTTTCGCGGCTGGCGGGCCGCATACACGCCGCGGCCCCGCAACATGGTGGTTCAAAGGGCGAAGGCTCGGTTCTGGGCGGCATTGGCCGGGTTCTGGACGGCGATAATTTTTGAAGCTCCCATCGGCGCCAAACTAAAATTCCAAAACCCAAGTCAGTCATCCTTGGAAATGCGTAACGACTGACCGGGATAGGTTTCATCCCGATAGGTCAGCATTGGCCGGTTGGCCTCGAATATGGCTGTGCATTTGGTGCCGTTGACTCGAAATTTGCTCTAACCATCGTAATTATCCGAATTTCTGGAAGTTTAAGGCGCATTTCCAGGTACAAACGACGTGAAAGTTCCTCCAGTAACTTTGCCTGAACGATCCACACCCTATATGGGAGACAGGCGCGCCCCGTTTGGCGGCCCGAAGGTGACATGAATGTCCTATATTGTGCTCGTCTCGGGCTTTGTCTTGCTGATCGGGTCCGGCGACCTTTTGGTACGCGGTGCCACGGCGTTGGCATTGCGTCTGGGCATCCCGACCCTGATTGTCGGCCTGACCGTGGTGGCGTTCGGCACCTCCGCACCTGAGCTGATGGTGTCGATGCGGGCGGCCCTGGACGGCGCGCCGGGCATCGCCATCGGCAATGTGGTCGGCTCCAATATCGCCAATATTTTATTGGTCCTTGGATTTCCGGCGCTGTTTTACGCCACCGATTGCTGCGCACCACATGTGCGGAGAAATGCGGTTTTCATGATCGGCGCCACAGTGGTTTTTGTGGTCTTGTGTTTTCTGGGTCCGCTGAGTTTCTGGCATGGGGCGCTGCTGTTTTTCCTGATTGTGGTTTTTCTCATTGTTTCAGGGCTCAGCGCCTCAAAGCAGATGGCGGAAAACCAAGAAAAAAGAAAAGCAAGCGATGGAGGGCCCGATGGCCCCTTGAGGATGGAGTCGGCACAAACCGCCTGGCCGTTCATCGTCGGATTTACCGTTCTGGGGCTGATTGGCCTGCCGTTTGGCGCGGGCATGGTCGTTGACGGTGCCAGCGCCATTGCCCGGGGGTTTGGCATTGAAGAGGCGGCCATCGGCCTCACCCTTGTGGCCTTCGGTACCTCGCTGCCCGAGCTGACCACGACCCTGATTGCGGTCCTGCGTCGCCATGGCGGCATTGTCATCGGTAGTGTCATCGGCTCCAATCTTTTTAACCTGCTGGCGGTCATGGGCCTGACGGCGATGGTGACGCCAGTGCCGGTGCCGGTGCATATTCTGGAGGTGGATCTTTGGGTCATGCTTGCGGCGGCGCTGGTGGTGGTGCCGATCACGTTCCTGAAACTCCCGATCACGCGCGTACCGGCGATTTTCATGGTTTTGGCCTATGGCCTCTATATTGCCTTTGTTTTCACCTCCTCAAGTCCGGGACAGCCAGTGAAAACCGTGAAAGTCAGCATGTCTAACCCTCAATGACTGAACAAAAAACGCAAAAAAGAACCCCGGGCACTGCCCTTGTTACCGCCGCGGGCCGGCGCATCGGCAAGGCCATCGCCATCGATCTGGGCCGCCAGGGCTTTAACGTTGCGGTGCACTATTGCACCTCCGCCGTGGAGGCCGAGACAGTGGCAAAGGACATTCGCGGGTTTGGCGTTGAGGCCGCAACGTTTCAGGCCGACCTGGCCGATGCCGGCGCGGCACTGGCCCTGGTGACCCGGGCTGCATCCGATCTTGGGGCGGTCACTTGCCTGATCAACAACGCTTCGATCTTCGAGGCCGATGATGTCGCAACGATCACCTCGGAAAGCTGGGATGCCCATCTGGATCTCAACCTCAGGGCCCCCGCCCTGCTGGCCCGGGCCTTTGCCGAACAGCTGCCTGATGGCATTCAAGGCAATATTGTTAATTTGATCGACGAGCGCGTGCTGCGCCCCAATCCGCAGTTCATGTCTTATTTTGCTTCGAAATTCGGTCTTTGGGGCCTGACTCAGACCATGGCGCAGGGCTTTGGCGGACAAATCCGCGTCAACGGCATCGGCCCGGGCCCGACACTGAAGAACAGCCGCCAGACCGAAGCTCAGTTCGCAGGCGTGCAAAGCCGCCTGCCCCTGGGTTACGGGCCAACACTTGAAGATATCTGCCGCGCGGTGCGATTTATTCTCCAGACCCCGTGCCTGACCGGGCAGATGATCGCCCTGGACAGCGGCCAGCACCTGGCCTGGCAAACCCCGGACCTTGCGGGGAGCGACGGTTAAAACGGGGCGATGAAACTGAATGCGTTGACACAAATACCCCTGAGGATCAAAGCTGCCCATTCCACCAACTCCGATACCAAGCATGACGGCAACCCATAGCGCTGCGAAACCCGATATGCCGAAGCCGCCGCCAACTGGCGTGGAAGTCATTCGCGCTTACGTCAAAACACTTGCCGCCGGTCCCGGTGTCTACCGCATGGTCGGCGCCGGCGGTGATGTGCTCTACGTCGGCAAGGCCCGCAGCCTCAAAAAACGGGTGACCAGCTATACGCGGCTATTCGGCCATGATGGCCGCATCGCCCGCATGATCACCGAAACCGCATCGATGGTGTTCGTCACTACGGCGAGCGAGACCGAGGCGCTGCTGCTCGAAGCCAATCTGATCAAAAAACTCAGGCCGCGCTACAATGTGCTGATGCGGGACGACAAATCGTTCCCCTACATCCTCATTGGCGGTGACCACGCCGCGCCCAGATTGATGAAACATCGCGGTGCCCAGAGAAAAAAAGGTGCCTATTTTGGCCCCTTTGCCTCCGCCGGCGCAGTCAACCGCACTCTAAACGCCCTGCAACGGGTCTTTTTGCTGCGCACCTGTTCGGATTCAGTTTATGAGAGCCGCACCCGTCCTTGCCTGCTCTATCAGATCAAACGCTGCGCCGCGCCATGCACCGGCGAGATCTCCGCCGCCGACTATGGTGCGCTGGTCGAGGAAGCCACCGGATTTTTGAAGGGGCGCGGCGGGCGCATGCGCGATGAGCTCGGCGGGCAGATGCAGGCCGCCGCCGAGGCGCTGGATTTTGAACAGGCGGCGGTATTCCGCGACCGCATCAGCGCCCTCAGCCTTATCGAAGCCAAGCAAGGCCTGCATTCGGCGCGCCTTGGCGATGTCGATATTTTCGCCGCCCATCAGGTCGGCGGTCAGGTCTGCGTGCAGGTATTTTTTATTCGTTCCGGCCAGAACATGGGCAACCGGCC
>QILX01000367.1 GCA_003232175.1 Hyphomicrobiales bacterium
GACGCCCCCGCATCAAGCACCCGCGACGCCGTTCCCCAATCGCTTAAGGGAATGCGCACAATGGCAGGCTTTCCAGCCAGCGCCACGGCACTGATGCAGTGGCATATCCCTTCGACGGAATGAAGGCCGTGCTGCATATCCAAGGTTACGGTGTCAAATCCGGCCCGCGCCAGGGTCTCGGCGTGAAGCGGGTCCGTCCATCCAGCCCAGGCGTTTCTCCTGTCGCCAGCTGGTCCGCGAGGGTTTTCATTTTCCGGCGTCGATCTGCGCCAGCGCTTCACTCATCAGCTCGTCCATGGTGCGGCGGACCTGGTGATCGGTCTGCTCGACCCCTTTTGCGTTCAGATCGCCCTGAACTTTACGGAACACATCTTCATCGCCAGGTTCCTCGAAATCGGCCTTCACCACTGATTTGGCGTACTCGGCCGCTTCAGTATCGGAAAGCCCCATCTTTTCGGCCGCCCAAAGGCCAAGCAGTTTGTTGCGCCGTGCTGTCGCCTTGAACCTCAGCTCTTCATCATGGGCAAATTTCTTTTCAAAACCTTCTTGTCGCTTGTCAAAGCTCGACATACTCGCCTCCTGTTATCATTATAATCATCCCCGATCGAAAGCTGCCAACTGCCATCGACTTAACCGCAGGAGGTCACATTATCAATCACTTGATTGAAGAATCTCGCTTTTGCGCGGATAATGACCCGCCCTCCCGCGTGTGTCGCAGTCAAATTTTCGAAACCGGGTTCGACTTGGACGGCGTTATGCTGTAAGCCAGCTCCCCAAGGTGGCTCATGGACCAGGATCCGGTCAGCCTCGCCCCCCCAAAGATTTGCGCCTTATGACCTACCCAACCGACACGGGGATATTTCAACCCATGAAGAGCCGCCGCCGCATTTATGAAGGCAAAGCCAAGGTCCTTTATGAAGGGCCCGAACCCGGTACGCTGGTACAGCATTTCAAGGATGATGCCACCGCCTTCAACAATAAAAAACATGAACAAGTTGACGGCAAGGGTGTGCTTAACAACCGCATCTCGGAACATCTGTTTTTGCGGCTGAATGAGATCGGTATCCCGAACCACTTCATCCGTCGCCTGAACATGCGCGAGCAACTCATCCGCGAGGTTGAAATCATCCCCCTTGAGGTGATCGTCCGCAATATCGCCGCCGGCTCGCTGTCCGCCCGCCTTGGGCTTGACGAGGGCACTCCCCTGCCCCGGTCCATTGTCGAGTTTTGTTTCAAGGACGACAAGCTGGGCGATCCCATGGTGTCCGAAGAACATATCACCGCCTTTGGCTGGGCCAGCCCCCCCGAAATTGATGAGATCATGGCGCTGTCTTTGCGCATAAACGATTTTCTCTGCGGTCTATTTGTCGGCATCGGCATCCGCCTGGTCGATTTTAAAATCGAGTTTGGCCGCCATTTCGAAAATGACATGATGCGCATTGTGTTGGCCGACGAAATCAGTCCTGACAGCTGCCGGCTGTGGGACATCAAAACCGAAGCCAAACTCGACAAGGATGTCTTTCGCCACGACCTTGGTGACCTTGCCGATGCCTATCGCGAAGTGGCCCGGCGGCTAGGAATTTTTTTCGATGCCGAACCCAAAGGCAGTGCGGGCCCAAAACTCGTCAAAACCTGAGACCCGGGGAACACCCATGAAAGCGGTGGTTAAAATCCGTCTGAAATCCGGAGTTCTGGACCCACAGGGCAAAGCTACCCAGAATGCACTGGAAGCCCTTGGGTTTTCAGGTGTCAACGGCGTGCGACAAGGCAAAATCATTGAGATTGAGCTGGAGGGAACCGATGCCGGAGCCGCTCGAGAGGACGTTGACCGCATGGCGCAGGCCCTGCTCGCCAATTCTGTAATCGAGAGTTATGAAATCGAGATTGACGGCCAATGAAGGCCGCGGTCATCGTCTTTCCCGGCTCCAATTGCGACCGTGATGCAGCAGACGCCCTGACCTGGGTAACCGGGCGGCCACCGGCGATGGTGTGGCATACCTCGAACGAACTCCCAAATGTCGATCTCATCGTCATACCCGGTGGATTTACCCATGGCGACTATTTGCGCGTTGGCGCCATGGCGGCCACGGCGCCGATCATGGGCGAGGTTTTCCGTGCCGGGATACGCGGCGTGCCTGTTCTTGGTATTTGCAACGGGTTTCAGATCCTGTGCGAGACGCGGCTTTTGCCCGGCGCCCTGATGCGCAACGCCTCGCTTAATTTCATCTGCCGCGAGGTTAATCTCAAAATCGAAACCACCGCGACGCCCTTCACCCGGTCCTACCCGGATGGCGCGCTGGTGCGGCTTCCCATCGCCCACCATGACGGCAATTTTTTCGCCGATGAGGAGACCCTGAACCGTCTTGAAGGGGAAGGCCGGGTGGTATTCCGTTATGTGGACAAAGCCGGAAAGCGCGTGCCTGCCGCCAACCCCAACGGCAGCCGCAACAATATTGCCGGAATTGCCAACGCCGCCGGGAACGTCCTTGGCCTGATGCCCCACCCCGAACGCGCCATCGATCCGGCGACAGGCGGTACGGACGGCACGGCGCTATTTGCCGGATTGCATGAGGCCTTGAGATGACCGGTTCGCCCCAGATCACCATGGAAATGGTGCGCCAGCACGGGCTGAGCGATGATGAATATGGCTTTGTGACCAACACCCTGGGCCGCGAGCCCAGCCTAACCGAATTGGGCATATTTTCGGTCATGTGGTCCGAGCATTGCTCCTATAAATCCTCAAAAGTGTGGCTGAAAACCCTGCCCACCGCCGGGCCCCAGGTGATTTGCGGCCCCGGTGAGAATGCCGGCATTGTCGATATCGGCGATGGCCAATGCGCCATCTTCAAGATGGAGAGCCACAACCACCCCTCCTATATCGAGCCCTATCAGGGCGCCGCCACCGGGGTGGGCGGCATCATGCGCGATGTGTTCACCATGGGCGCCCGGCCCGTGGCCAATCTCAACGCACTTCGGTTCGGCGCACCGGAGCACCCCAAGACCCGTCATCTGGTTGCCGGCGTCGTCGCCGGCATCGGCGGTTACGGCAATTGCGTCGGCATTCCCACCGTCGGCGGCGAGGTCGGTTTCGATGCGGCCTATAACGGCAACATCCTGGTCAACGCCATGTGCGTCGGCGTCGCCAGCACCGACAAGATTTTTTATGCCGCGGCGTCGGGGGTGGGCAATCCTGTGGTCTATGTCGGCTCAAAGACCGGCCGCGACGGCATACACGGCGCCACCATGGCGTCAGCGGAATTTGATGACGCCACGGATGAGAAACGGCCCACGGTTCAGGTCGGCGACCCTTTCACCGAAAAACTGCTGCTCGAGGCGTGCCTGGAGTTGATGGAGGAGGACGCCATCATCGGCATTCAGGACATGGGGGCTGCCGGGCTCACTTCGTCCTCGGTGGAGATGGCCGACAAGGGCGGGGTCGGCATCGCCCTTGATCTGGACAAGGTGCCCCAGCGCGAGATCGGTATGACGGCGTATGAGATGATGCTGTCCGAAAGCCAGGAGCGCATGTTGATGGTCTTGCGCCCGGGCCGCGAGGTCGACGCGGCGGCAATATTCGAAAAGTGGGGCCTTGATTTTGCGGTTATCGGCAAGACCACCGACACCGGTCGTCTCGTCGTGCATCACAACGGCGACCTTAAAGCCGACATCCCGCTCCACGCCCTGGGCGACGGTGCGCCGGAATATGACCGCCCCTGGGTCGAGCCAAAACTGGCGCAGGCGCTCAATATTGATACAGTGCCGCCGCCGGACAGCCTTTTGGGCGCGCTGGAAACCATGATGGGAGCGCCCGATCTTGCTTCGCGCGCCTGGATCTGGTCCCAATATGATCGCACCATCGGTGGCGATACCGTGAGCCCCCCCGGCGGGGACGCCGCCGTCGTGCGGGTTCACGGCACCGCCAAGGGCCTGGCCATGTCGGTCGACGTCACCCCGCGCTATTGCTTCGCCGACCCGCGCGAAGGCGGCAAGCAGGCGGTGGCAGAATGCTGGCGCAACATCACCGCCACTGGTGCCCTGCCGCTCGCCCTCACTGATTGCCTGAATTTCGGCAACCCTGAACGGCCTCAGATCATGGGTCAGTTCGCCGCCGCCGTGACCGGCATGGGCGAGGCCGCACGGGCACTGGCGTTCCCGGTGGTTTCGGGCAATGTGTCGCTTTACAACGAAACCAATGGAGAGGCCATCCTGCCCACGCCATCTATTGGCGGTGTCGGGCTGCTCACCGATATCGCCATGCGGTGCGACATTGCTCTGAAATCCGACGGTGACACCCTGATTCTCATCGGTCCCGATGGCAGCCACCTTGGCTGTTCACTCTACCTGAAAATTATCGAAGGTCGGGGCGATGGCGCCCCACCGCGCGTTGACCTTCATGGAGAGAAGATCGCCGGTGACTTTATTCGCATCCTGATCGGCGAAGGCGCCGTCAACGCCGTGCATGACATATCTGATGGCGGCCTGTTGGTCGCGGTGGCAGAAATGGCGCTGGCGGGCAATATTGGCGCTGATATTCGGTTTACCAACAAAGAGATCGCGTCGTTTATTCAGGCTTTTGGCGAAGATCAAGGGCGTTATGTTGTCGGCGTACCTGACGGAGGTGCCCACAAGGTGCTGGCAGCCGCCAGGGCCGTCGGGGTGCCGGTGCGTCTTCTCGGGCTTGCCGGGGGTACGGAATTGAAGGTAACAGGCGAGATGCCTATATCGTTACAAGGCTTGCGCGACGCCCACCAAACATGGTTGCCTGATTACATGGCAGGCGCCCAGGCTTAAAGATTGGTGTCGGCGAGCAGGACAGACAAAAGGCGGGTGCGGCCCATGGCGATGACGGCAGGCGAAATTGAAATATTGATCAAAGCGCGATTTCCTGACGCTGAGGTGACAATCACCGACCTTGCCGGCGACGGCGACCATTATTCCGCCAATGTTATATCTTCGGCCTTTGCCGGCAAAAACCGTGTACAGCAGCACCAGTTGGTCTATGAAGCCCTCAAAGGCTCCATGGATAAAAACCTGCACGCACTGGCGCTACAGACATCCGCCCCAAAAGACGCCTGAGTGGCGATTTTGTGGGCAAAACTGAAAGGGAATGAAATGGCCGAAAATGGCGATGGCGCAAATAGCGCGATTAAGGACTGGATCGGTGCCCAGGTGGAGGCCAAGAATGTCGTCCTGTTCATGAAGGGAACACCGCAAATCCCTCAATGCGGGTTCTCAGGCCAGATGGTCCAAATCCTCGATCATCTTGGGGTCGAGTTTGAAGGCATCAATGTTCTGAGCTCGGACGAATTGCGCCAGGGCATCAAGGACTACACCAACTGGCCGACAGTACCGCAACTTTACATCAAGGGTGAATTTGTCGGCGGCTGCGACATCGTCCGCGAAATGTTCCAGGAAGGCGAGCTTCAGACCATGCTGGCCGAAAAAGGGCTGGAAACCGCCACCGCGTAAACCGGGATTTTTACCCTGTTACCCGAACCCGTTCATGAAAAAGGGCCGTCCCACAAGGGCGGCCCTTCGTAATTGGCGGCAATGCGGACTGATCAGCGCGAGTAAAACTCGACCACCAGATTGGGCTCCATCTGCACCGCGTAAGGCACATCAGCAAGGCCGGGCTGGCGGGTCAGGGTAGCGCGCATTTTACCGGGATCAATATCGAGATAATCCGGTACGTCGCGTTCGGGGCTGTCCATCGCTTCCAGAACGATACCGATTTCCCGGCTTTTTTCGCGGATTTCGACCATGTCGCCAACTTTAAGCCGGTAGCTGGGGATGTTGACCCGTTTGCCGTTGACCTTCACGTGGCCATGATTGACGAATTGGCGAGCGGCAAACACGGTGGGTACAAATTTGGCGCGGTAGACCGTTGCGTCAAGCCGGCGTTCCAGGAGGCCGATGAGATTTTCGCCCGTATCGCCCTTGACCCGCACAGCCTCACGATAGGTCGCCTTGAACTGCTTTTCGGTGATGTTGCCGTAATAACCCTTAAGCTTCTGCTTGGCGCGAAGCTGGGTGCCAAAATCGGAAATCCGCCCCTTTCGCCGCTGGCCGTGCTGGCCAGGGCCATATTCGCGCCGGTTTACCGGGCTTTTGGGGCGCCCCCAGATATTTTCACCCAGGCGGCGGTCGATCTTGTATTTCGATTGAATGCGCTTGCTCAACTTTATCTCTCCATTTCGCGGCGGATCGCCCGCCTTGAGAAACGTGTCCCTCCTTTGCCCCTGTTTTAAAGGGCTGACAGACAACGGCCGCAGCTCAGCCGTATCCCGGGTCACGCTTGTGATTGCCAATAAAAGCGGGGCCAGCCGAAACCGCCCCGCGCTTGCGGAGTTTGCTACACGTTTGCGTAAAAGCTGTCAAACACCAGCCCGCGTGAGTTTTACTCCCGCCGTCGCTCGTGGGCTCGGGTGAGTGCGGAAACAACGCCGCGAAGGGTGCGCACGTCCTGCTCCGTGAGCCCTTCACGCTGGAACATATTGCGCAAGCTGCGCACCATGGAGGGGCGCTTTTCAACAGGCAGCAAAAATCCCGCATCGTCCAGGGCGCCTTCAAGATGTTCGAAAAACCCAATGAGTTCAGCCCTATTCGCCGGTCGGGTATCTCCCAGTTTCAACTCGCGCGCCGGCGCCTCCCCGTTGCGTGCCGCAAACCATTCATACCCGATCAGCAAAACCGCCTGCGCCAGATTGAGCGATCCAAATGCGGGATTGACCGGTACCGTCACAATTGCATCGGCAAGCGTTATATCGTCATTTGTCAGCCCGGCACGTTCGGCGCCGAACTTTTGGCCACGGTTCATTTCCGCCAACAGGCGCATCGCCGCCGATTTGGGAGCAAATACCGTCTTGACCATATCCCGGGTGCGGACCGTGGTCGCCAGCACGAGGGTCAAATCGGCCACGGCGGCCTCGGTACTGCGGTAAACCTTTGCCCCGTCGATAACCCAGTCGGCGCCGGAGGCCGCGGCCTGCGCTTTCTGAGATGGCCAACCATCGCGCGGGGCGACAAGGCGTAAATCATCGAGGCCGAAATTGGCCATCGCCCGTGCCGCGGTACCGATATTCTCGCCCAGCTGTGGCCGAACCAGCACAATTGCCGAGTTAAGTTTGGCTGCTCCTGGTCGGTTCCCGCCACGTCTGTCTTCGCCCCCGCTTGCCGCTTTGGATATTACTGTCCGCACCGCCTTTTAACACGGCCACACCAATGGTATAGGGGGCGCGCGTTCCCGCGAATTGTTTAACCCGATTTCCGCCAAATGCATTTGCCCATGGCCGAGGAAGGATCAAGATGTCGAAGATTAAGGTCGCAAACCCCGTCGTTGAAATGGACGGCGACGAGATGACGCGTATTATTTGGGAATTCATCAAATCAAAACTCATTCTTCCCTATCTCGATATCGACCTGAAATATTACGATCTGGGCATCGAAAAACGTGACGAGACCGATGACCAGATCACCGTTGATGCGGCCCATGCGATCAAAAAATACGGTGTTGGCATCAAATGCGCCACAATTACACCAGATGAGGACCGGGTGAAGGAATTTGGGCTCAAACGCATGTACCGTTCGCCCAACGGCACCATCCGCAATATTCTTGGAGGGGTCATATTCCGCGAGCCGATCGTCTGTCAGAATGTGCCCCGCCTGGTGCCCGGCTGGACCCAGCCCATTGTGGTCGGTCGCCATGCCTTTGGCGACCAGTATCGCGCCACCGACTTCCTGTTTCCCGGCAAGGGCAAGCTGACAATGAAATTCGAAGGCGAGGACGGCACCGTAATCGAACGCGAGGTGTTCGATGCCCCGGCCTCAGGGGTCGCCATGGCGATGTACAATCTTGACGACTCGATCCGTGATTTTGCCCGCGCAAGCATGAATTACGCCGTCGAGCGTGGCTGGCCGCTATATCTTTCGACCAAGAACACCATCCTTAAAGCCTATGATGGCCGCTTCAAGGATCTGTTTCAGGAGGTCTACGAGGCCGAGTTTGTCGAGAGCTTCAAGACCGCCGGCATCACTTACGAGCACCGTCTGATCGACGATATGGTCGCCTGCGCGCTCAAATGGAACGGCGGGTTCATCTGGGCCTGCAAGAACTACGATGGCGATGTTCAATCCGACACAGTGGCGCAAGGGTTTGGTTCACTTGGCCTGATGACTTCGGTCCTGTTATCACCGGACGGCAAAACCGTTGAATCAGAGGCCGCACACGGCACTGTAACCCGCCACTTCCGTGCCCACCAGAAGGGTCAGGAGACCTCGACCAATTCCATGGCGTCGATCTTCGCCTGGTCCCGGGGCCTCGCCCACCGGGCCAAGATGGACAGCACACCCGAACTCGCAAAATTCGCCGAGACCATGGAACGGGTCTGCGTTGAAACCGTTGAAAGCGGCGCTATGACTAAAGATCTGGCGCTTCTGGTTGGTGATGAACAGGGCTGGCTGACTACAACCGGGTTCCTCGACAAGATTGCCGAGAACCTAGATGCGGCAGTGGGGAAGTGAGATTTTAAATCTTGCGTCGGTCGGCGATGCGGAACGGCATACAAAGGCAGCCACGATCAATCGCCGTCACTGCCGCCTTTGAGCTCATCGCGGCTAATGTCGCCTTGCGGCGTAACACTCTCGTTCCCCGATCTGTCCTGGGCCACCTTGCGCAGCGCTTGCGCCAATTCCGGTTTGCGGTCCATCAACGATTGCAGATCGGCTGCATCCAGGACCAGCAGATTGACCGGGGTCAATGCCGCAACATTGGCCGAGCGCCGCGATTTGCGTAAAAGCGCAATTTCTCCGAAAAAACTGCCGTCCGACAGACTTATCGGCCCGCTGCCAAGCTGAATTTCGACCGTGCCCGAGGTGATGAAATACATCGAGTGAGCTTCATCGCCCTCGCGCACGATATTGGTCTGACGCTCGAATTTTCGCGCATGTAGAAGCTTCATCACCTCGGCAATTTCCACCGCCGAGAAGTCCGCGAATAGTGGAACCCGCGCTACCATTCCCCAGGTGACAACAAATTCCCTGCGATGGATTTCCTGGGCAAAAGCCGTCGCTACAATGCCGATCGGCAGTGCGAACATGGCCAGGCCAAGAACCATGACCAAGACGCCGATTGACTTGCCCAAGTTCGTAACCGGTACGACGTCGCCATAACCAACCGTTGTCAGGGTCGATACCGACCACCAGATGGCTGCCGGTATCGATCCGAAAACCTCCGGCTGCACCTCACGCTCGACGATATAGAGCACCGCCGCCGACGTCAGAATAAGGCCAATCATGATGATCCCGGTTGCAATCAGCGCCCGGGATTCGACCACCAACGCATTGACCAGGGATCTTAGCCCGGGCGAATATCGCGCCAGTTTGAGAAATCGCACCAGCCGGAAAACCCGCAAAATTCGTAAATCACCACCAATGCCAAAAAGGCCGAGATAAAATGGCAAGATGGCCGCGAGATCGATCATACCGGCGGGGTCGCCCAGATAATTTATCCGAGCGCGGACAGGACCAAGATGGCGCAAGGGCATATGAATGTCGGCAACCCAGAACCTGAGCCCGTATTCAACGGTGAAAATCGCCACCGAGAGATATTCAAACACGGTAAATTCAACCCGATACGCGCGATAGATTGACGGTACGGTTTCCAATACGACGGCGGCGACATTGAGCACGACGAGAAACATCAAGGTGCGATCGACCCAGGCGCTGATCCCGTCGTTTTGGGCGCCCTCTTCGAGAATTTCGTAGACACGCTGTTTTAACGGGTGGGCTTTTACCAGGGCCGGGGGGGCTTGATTTGGGCTGAGTGCCACCAGTTTTCTCAGGCTGTCGTTTTTGCAGCCGCGGCAATCCCGGCGCGTACCGCATCAAGAGCCGCTTCGGCCTTGGATGCGTCCGGTCCACCGGCCTGGGCCATGTCGGGCCGGCCGCCACCGCCTTTGCCGCCAAGCGCAGCAGAGCCAAGTCGCACAAGATCCACGGCAGAAATCTGCTGCACAAGATCTTCCGTGACGCCAACGGCAATGCCGGCCTTGCCATCCTCGGTGGTTCCGATGATCGCAACAATGCCGGAGCCGATTTCAATTTTTCCTTCATCGACCAGGGCGCGAAGGTCTTTTAGAGAAATACCTGTGAGACTGCGGGCAAGAAATTGAAAATCAACGATTTTTTCTACTTTGCTGCCAGCGCCGGATTTACCGCCGCCGCCCATTGCCAGCTGCTTTTTCAGGTCAGCAACCTGCCGCTGCAAATTGCGCCGGTCTTCAACCAGAGATGCGACCTTTTCGCTTAGTTCCGCCGGCCTGGCGCGCAACAGTTCTGCGGCGCTGCGCACAGCGTCGTCCCGTTGATCCAAATAAGCCTTGGCGCCATCCGCAGTCAGGGCTTCGATACGGCGCACGCCGGAAGCAACGCCCTGTTCGGAGACGATCCTGATCAGGCCAATATCCCCGGTTCGCCGGACATGGGTGCCGCCACAGAGCTCGGTTGACCATGCTGAATTTTCCCGTTCGCCATCGGAAGGAATTCCCATGGAAACAACCCGAACTTCCTCACCATATTTTTCACCAAAAAGGGCGAGTGCCCCCACAGCAATGGCGTCATCCACACTCATCAGACGAGTCGAAACGCTACTGTTTTGCAACACCTTGGCATTGGCAATTTTTTCGACCTCGGCAACCTCAGCGGTAGTCATTGGTTTTGGGTGGCTGAAATCAAAACGTAAGCGGCCCGGTTCAACCAGCGACCCCTTTTGAGCCACGTGGTTACCCAGAACCTGACGAAGCGCCTCGTGCAACAAATGGGTGGCGGAATGGTTGGCGCGGGTGCGGCGGCGCGCCT
>QILX01000253.1 GCA_003232175.1 Hyphomicrobiales bacterium
GAATGGCAGCTCGCGGTTGCCGCGGGGCAGGGGCTTCCGGCCCGCCAGGACGACATAGTCATTTCAGGCCATGCCGTTGAGGCCCGACTCTATGCGGAAAACCCGGTAACAGGCTTCCTGCCGTCGACTGGCAAGGTGTTGCACTTTGAGCCCCCATCGGGACCGGGCTTGCGTATCGACGCCGGTGTTGGACAGGGCGACGAGATCTCCACCCACTACGACCCGATGATCGCCAAGGTGATTGCCCATGGTAAAGATCGGGAGGAGGCCATTGCCAGATTGGATGCAGGTCTGGCCGAGTTAGAATTCGCCGGCCCGCAAACCAATCAGGCTTTTTTGCGCCTTTTGCTAGCTGACGAGAATTTTGTCGCCGCGACCATGGATACCGGGCTGATTGAATGCAAGTTGCCACAAATTGTCGCCAAACTGCAATCTGCCAGCGGCGGCCATATTGCGCGTGCGGTGCGGGCGGTCATTGAAAGAGCAAGCCTGGCGGGGCGCCATGATGTGTCGCCCTGGGCTATGTCCGATGCTTTTCAACTTGGGCCCCCCCGCACCGAAACAAGAGGTTTTGTCATTGGAGAGACAGTGCAGGATTTCGATCTGGTCTGGGTGGGCGGCGTTCCCACGATCCCGGACCTGAACAGCGCGGACAAACAGATGACCGTTGTTGCAGATGGGGCCGGTATCGTGGTGGTGGGCGGCGGCGACCAGCTCCGGGCCCGGATAGCAGACCCCTTTGAGCAGGTTTCTGACAGCGAAACGGGCAATGGAGAATTGCTTGCGCCCATGCCCGGCCTTGTCATCGGGGTCGAAGTGCAGGAGGGTCAGCTGGTCGCCCAGGGGCAGCTTTTGCTGGTGCTTGAAGCCATGAAGATGGAACACGCAATCAAAGCGCCATTCGACGGCGTGGTGCACCAGCTTGCCATTAGCGCCGGCGACCGGGTGGCGCAAGGGGATAAAGTGGCCGTGGTTGAGCCGCACCTGCCCGAAACAGCCGGTGATCGCCACGGGGAAGAACCATCGTGAGCCTGCACATGCTAAAATTGTGCGTTGGTGTATCCGACATCGCCGGCCTTCAATACTGGGTTGACCTCCGGGCCGCCGAAGCGGTGAGCCGTGGGGAGCCGCCCTGCCACCGCCACATCACGCGCCACCGGCCGCGCCGTGGGGCCCAGATTACCGGCAAGGGTTCGCTTTACTGGGTTATCAGCGGCTCCATTCAAGTGCGCCAGCCAATTGTCGGGTTTGAGGACGTCGTGGCCGAGGACAATGTCCGCCGCTGCGCCATTGTGTTGGCGCCAACCCTTGTTCCCACAAGACCGGTGCCACGGCGGCCCTTTCAGGGTTGGCGTTATCTGGAGGCGGATGACGCCCCCGCCGACCTTCAGAGCCACGAGGGTGATGAGCTTCCCGAGCAATTGCGCCACGAACTGGCGGGGCTGGGCCTGCTGTGAAAAACTGGCGGGCAAAGGGCCTGTTTGGGCGGTGGAAAATGCCCCCAGAACGGCTGGAATTATTCGTTAAGCTGAAATGATTCGTGCAATACAACTTTATGGTGTGGGGACGCGTCTTGTGGATAAGTTAAAGGCGAACTTCCAATGGATGTAAAATTAACCCAATAATAACAAGGCATAAGTCAATTATAATTGTTTTCAACATCAAGCCGGACCGGGTTGAAAACGTGAAGGTTGACCGATGGCCAAGGCGCGACCCACTATGACGCAGCGGCGAGGGGAAAATGGTCGAGGATACGCGCAGGAAATCCGGCTCCCATGTTGTTGTGCTTGGCAACGAAAAGGGAGGATCGGGCAAGTCGACAACGGCAATGCATCTGGCTGTGGCGCTGCTGAAAAGCGGCAGCCGTGTGGGGACCATTGATCTGGACAGCCGCCAGCGCACCCTGACCCACTACGTCGAGAACCGCCGCGACTGGCTTGAAAAGAATGAAATTCCCCTGGAGATGCCCGAACACTATTCCATCGAGCGCTCGTTGCAGGACAGTGTCAGCCTCAATGAGGAACGTGAATTTACCGCTTTCGCCGAGGCGGTGCGCGAGCTTGAGGGCAATGTCGATGTCATCATCATCGATACCCCCGGGACCGACAGCTACCTTTCGCGTCTGGGCCATTCGATGGCCGACACACTGGTAACGCCTCTAAATGACAGTTTTGTCGATCTCGATGTGCTGGCCGAACTCGATTCCGACACGTTGGAATATCGCCAGCCGTCCGCCTATGGCCGGATGGTACGTGACGCCCGGACCCGGCGCGAAGCTGCCGATGGCGGCGTAATCGAGTGGGTGGTCTTACGCAATCGCCTGGCGCCGATCAACGCTAGAAACCAGCGAAATGTCGCCGACGGTTTGGAGAAAATCGCCGAGGTTCTGGGTTTTCGTGTCGCTGAAGGGCTGGGAGAACGGGTGATATTTCGCGAGCTCTATTTATGCGGCCTCACGGTTTTCGATCAGTTGTCCGGTGGCGGCATGCCTATGCCGAGCATCAGCCATGTGACCGCCCGGCAGGAAGTCCGCCGCCTCGCCCGTGCCTTGGGCCTTGATGTTCCGTCAATCCGCTCCGGGATCCAGGTGAGCGATGATGAAGACACGCTCCTGGCCGTTGGCGCCAGCGCCTGATATTGCCCTGTTACGCTTGGCCGTTGTCTGAATTTGTTAAACACACAACGCCCCGCGGTCAGGATTTGGCCGTAATTGTTTTCAATGTATTCCCAAAGGCATTAGTCTTAGACTCTGCCAAACTAAGAAATATGTTGCGATTCCAGAGGCATAGCGTCATTCACAATGACCAATCACCAGTACCACAGGTCCAAGACCTTTGATCACTCGCCGATATTGCACAATGGCGCAGCTTTGCCCATCATATAGGGGTCCCCAAATGTTCCGGGACAGGAAATTTTCCGGCTGACATGGTAAAATCGTCAAAACCGACTACAAGCAAAAATCTGGACGCGCGCAACGCTAGCGCGGACAGCCCGGTTGCCTCAAGCGAAGCGGACATTTCGCGATTTGTTGACGCGGTGCGCAAGACGCCAAGACCCGGCACCGGGCGCGGACGTCTGATTTTCGCCATGGATGCCACCATGAGCCGTCAACCTAGCTGGGACCGGGCGCTGGCTATTCAATCGGAGATGTTCCGCGAAACCGCGGCAATTGGCGGCCTGGACGTTCAACTTATCTATTTTCGCGGGTTCGGCGAGTGCCGGGCCTCCAGATGGGTAGGTGACGGCAATGCCCTTGCCCGACTGATGACCAAGGTTTCGTGCCGGGGCGGGCACACCCAGATCGGGCGTATCCTTTCCCACGCCCGCAATGAAGCCCACGACAAGCCAGTTGCGGCGATGGTATTTGTCGGCGACGCCATGGAGGAGGAGATTGACCATCTGGCGCAACTCGCCGGAGAACTGGGTCTGATAAAAATACCGGTATTCATGTTTCATGAAGGCCATGATCCTGTTGCCGAGACCGCTTTTCGCGAGATCGCCCGGCTGTCCCGTGGCGCCTATTGCAAATTTTCTGCACAGTCCGCCGATGAATTGCGCCGCCTTTTGACTGCTGTTGCCGTATATGCTGCAGGGGGGCAAAAGGCGTTGGCTGCGCGCGGCCACGACCGCACCGCGCAGGTTCTGCTGCAACAACTTCGCTAAGGTCAGCAAGGCAAATTTTATGCAGTGGTTTTTTCTCGCTATTATCGCTTTAAGCCTCCTGGTGCTGATCAGCGGACCTTTGGCCACCGCTGATCCCAAAGCGCTGGCCAGGGGCTTGCGGATTGCCGGCGGCTTGGTGGCGCTTGGACTTGCCGCTTTGCTCTTCTACGTTGGCCGTACTGGCTTCGCCCTGCCGCTGGCCGCCCTGGGTGCCATGCTTCTGAGCCGGGGCATGGGATCCGGATTTCGCTTCCAGAGCGGCAATGCGACCAAGTCCGCGGGCCAGAAATCAACCGTCCGCACGCAGTGGCTTGAGATGGTGCTCGATCACGACACTGGGGAGATGGTGGGAAAATTTATTCGCGGACCGCTGGCCGGGCAAATGTTCAGTGAATTCGGCCAGGCTGAAATTGTCGCCGCTTTTGATGAACTTGTCGGTCTGGACGGCCAAAGCGCACAACTACTGGAAGCTTATCTGGATCGGCATTTTGATGGTTGGAGCGAGGGACGGGCGCCAGGCGCGCAGGCGCAAAGTGGCGCAAGTTCAGGGGCCTCGGGACCGATGTCCATGTCCGAGGCCTATGAAATACTCGGTCTGGCTGCGGGGGCCAGCGCCGCGGACATCAGTGCGGCCCATCGACGGTTGATGAAAAACCTTCACCCTGACCAGGGTGGTTCGACCTTTCTGGCCGCCAAGGTCAACCAGGCCAAAGATGTGGCCATGGGACAAAAATAAAAGAGCAGCCCCGGATGGATTAGAGTCGAAGGAGACGTTGCTCCGCGTGACGCTCCTACTGAGCCAGAACGATGCAGGGAATGCGGCGTTTCTTCAAAGCCTTGCAGGTCCGGTTGGCATTGCGCTTGGCCAGACCGGCAAACCGCGCCCGGTAAAAGGTGCCCTTGTCGTTCTCGGCCTGGACCGCAATGCCCATCGAATTGGCCAGCAGGCGGCGGGCGGCTTTACGCACTTCGTCGATACGCTCTTCGGCCTTCTGTTTGTAAACATAGGCGCCTACCTGAATCTGGTAGCCGTCGGGAATGACGACCGGTGGCGGGGTCACTTTGGCTTGAGGTTGGGTTGTGGGGGCGGTCGCCTGGCGTTCAAGGGCATTAGGTATGCGATTGCGCGCAGCCTCTGAGCTGCCGGCAGCCAGTGCGGGCGTTGAGTTTACCGCCGGTTGTGCCACAGGCTGATCCACTGTCGAGGATGGGGGAAGGATCAACCGCGCAACGCGTTTAGCCGGCCGGTCCTGGCGGCGGTCGGCGGGAAGATTTGCCAGCCTCAGATTACCAAGAGGGTTTTCAGCCACAGCAATTGCCGGCCGTAAGGCTGGTGTGGCTTCGGGACGTCCGCCGGTTGAAATGGCGGAGTTGGCGATCAGCGCCGCGATGCTCGAAATGACCTGGTTGTTCTGGACCGCGGCATAAGCCGTCGTGGCAAACCCGCCAACATCAGTTTCGTTGCTGGCGAGGCTCTGATAGTCAATTGATCTGAGCTGTGGGGCCTTGGCGTGATTTGGAACGCGAGCCGGGGATGCCTTGGCGACGGCGTAAACCCGGGACACAGGTTCAGCAAGCGGCATTTCGCGATTGCGCGGAGCAAGGGCGGCAATCCGCATAAGCAGGACACCTTCCTTTTGACCGGCACCAGTATTGGGACCAGCAACAACATTGGAACTGGCAACGGCAATTGCGTCTGGTTTTCCGCTAACCGGCAGCACATGGGGCTTGACGGTGTTTTTTACGCTGACAGGTGTTCGGGCCGGTTTCTGCCCCGGAATGGGCGCGGGCCGGGCCAGGGCAAGCCGGATAGGTGTGGGCGGGGGCCCGTTATAGGCGACGACCTTGGGAAAGGCGTTAGTGATCAGCTTGCGCATCTGAGCATCACGGGAGCGGCCGGTTTTGCCGCCCAGCACGACGGCCACGACCTTTTTGTTGCCGCGCTTGACCACGGCGGTCAGGTTGTAGCCCGAGGCGCGAATATAGCCGGTTTTGATGCCGGTGGTCCCTTTGAAGCGGCCAAGCAGCTTGTTGTAATTTCTAAATGTGCGGCCGCGAAAGGTGAATTTCTTGACACTGAAATAACTGTACAGTTTTGGAAAATCAGCCTGGATGCGCATCGAAAGCTTGATGAGATCGCGCGCTGTGGTTTTCTGGCGCCTGTCGGGCAGACCATGGGGGTTGCGAAATGTCGTCTTCTTCATGCCAATGGCGCGGGCGGTTCTGGTCATGCGCTTGGCGAATTTTGTCTGGGTGCCGCTGATATTCTCCGCCACCACCGTCGCCACGTCATTGGCCGATTTGGTGACCAGGGCGCGAATGGCGGTATCGACCGTTATGGTCTCGCCGGGCCTGAGGCCCAATTTGGAAGGGGGCCGGCCTGATGCGTATTTCGACACTTTGAGCCGCGTGCTTTTTTTGAGCCGGCCGGCGCGAAGCTCTTCGAAGACAATATAAAGCGTCATCACCTTGGTGATGGAGGCAGGATACCGGGGCGAATCGACATTCCGGCCATAGATCATCTTGCCGGTATAGCCGTCCACGACCATGGCCGCATATTTGGCATTGGCGCTGGCTGGAAGTGTTGACAACACCAGAGCCACGCAACCAGCGGTTATCATCTGAAACAAAAAAACGACCGACCATCGGCGAACCATGCCGAACCCCTTTACTAACATTACACCCGGCTCAAGACCGTTAGGCCTGCTGGAAATCGGGTGTCCCCGCACTCGCTTCGGTTGCAATAAGCGAAAAATTTCTTTCCGCTATCTGAAATATTACAAACCTCTGCAATGCGACTTTTCCATGACACTCAATTTGTCGTCCGGCCAATTCACCTGGAATTTGAATCATTTTAGAGGCTCTGTGTTAGCGTTCGGTAAATCTCCATAAAAAAAAGTATGAAAATGGTGCGGTGCAAAAAAATACTTGACCGCGCTGCACCATGGGCGCAATATCGCGCCTTCAAATTCGCGCCTCCCAGTGTTGAACAGGCGCCCGAGGAGAAGTGACATGGAAGCGGTCAAAGGATTTCAGGATTTTCAAGTGATGAGCAAAGACGGTTTTGAAGCTGCCATGACGGCTACAAATGCCTGGACCAAGGGCATGCAGGCAATTGCCGCCGAAGTTGCGGATTATTCCAAGGCTTCTTTTGAAGAAAACACCAAGCTGGTGGAGAAGGCTTCAAAAGTGAAAACCGTAGAAGCAGCCATCGAGTTCCAGACTTCAACTGCCAAATCCAACTATGAGGGTTTTGTCAGCCAGGCCAATAAGATTGGCGAAATGTATGTGGCGGCCGCCAAGAACGCCTATGCACCCATCGAAAAGCGCACTACCAAAGCCTCCTGATTTTGGTGTAGGCCCCCCGAAGGTCGGGGGCCGCTCAGGCCAGATGCGCTGACCAATTAAAAGACGATATAAAAGCCCGGCCATTTGTGCCGGGCTTTTTGCCGTTTGGGGGCCGTCTCATATTATTTGGCCGCTGGCATGATCAATTTTGGTCAAGTTTTGCGGGCAGGGGTGGTTTATTCGCCGTACTGGGCTCCCTATCTATTGCAAGACCGACCCTTTCCGGGATTAAAATGCAACTCAACAGAATTCACCGCAACGTCTCACCGGGTTGTTTGCCCCACCAGCAGACCGTCCCACTTACTTGCCCCGCAGCGATTATGCCCATGAACGCCAAATCATTCATTGCTGATACGCCGGTCACCCTAAATCCGCGTCTTGTCGGTGACGACGAAAAAAACCCGCCCCAACGGCCTGGCGGTGATACGCTGATTACGGCAAAACCTGCTCAGCGTACCAAAAAGCCTTCGATGTACAAGGTGTTGCTGCTTAATGATGACTACACGCCAATGGAGTTTGTCATCACCATTTTGGAACGGTATTTTAACAAACAGGCCGAAGACGCCACCCGTATCATGTTGCACGTTCACCAGAACGGTGTGGGCATTTGCGGTGTCTACACATTCGAGGTGGCGGAAACCAAAGTGACCCAGGTGATGGATTTTGCCCGCCAGAACCAGCATCCGCTACAATGCACTATGGAGAAGGATTGATAGAGCCGGCAAAGAAGGATTGAAGACCGCCCGACGAAGTTGAATAGTGGGGCATCGCGTTCCGCCCCCAAAAGAGGTCTGCCCATTTGATAATGGGCAAAAGGAGACAGAGTGCCGACATTTTCGAGAAGTCTTGAGCAGGGATTGCACCGCGCGTTGGGCCTCGCCAACGAACGCAGCCACGAATATGCAACGCTTGAACACCTGCTTTTGTCCCTGATCGATGACAAGGATGCCGCCTCGGTCATGCGCGCCTGCAATGTCGACATTGATCAGCTGCGCCAACAGGTCCTCGATTATATCGACCATGAACTGACCAATCTTACTGTCAGCTCGGGCGACGACGCCAAACCCACCGCAAGTTTCCAACGCGTTATTCAGCGCGCCGTCATCCATGTTCAGTCCTCGGGCCGCGAAGAGGTGACCGGGGCCAATGTGTTGGTCGCCATTTTCGCCGAGCGCGAGAGCAATGCCGCCTATTTCCTGCAGGAGCAGGAAATGACCCGGTATGACGCCGTGAATTATATCAGCCACGGTATCGCCAAACGATCAGACCTTTCCGCCACCAGACCGCTTCGGGACGGGGAGGAGGACCCCAATGCCGAAGCGGGGGAAAAAGACGGTAATGATGCGCTGAACCAGTATTGCGTCAACCTCAACCGCCGAGCGGAAAGCGGCAAGATCGACCCGCTGATCGGCCGGGAGCCAGAGGTGTCGCGCACCATTCAGGTGTTGTGCCGCCGGCAGAAGAACAACCCACTTTTTGTTGGCGATCCCGGGGTTGGCAAAACTGCCATTGCCGAGGGGTTGGCCCGTAAAATCGTGCGCGGCGAAGTTCCTGAGGTCCTTACTGACGCAACGATATTTCAGCTCGATATGGGCGCTCTTCTGGCCGGAACCCGCTATCGCGGCGATTTCGAAGAGCGGCTCAAAGCGGTGGTCAAGGAAATTGAAGACTTTCCCGGCGCCATCATGTTCATCGATGAAATTCATACCGTAATCGGCGCTGGCGCCACGTCCGGTGGCGCCATGGACGCCTCCAATTTGCTCAAGCCGGCGCTGCAATCGGGTTCGCTGCGCTGTATCGGCTCAACGACCTACAAGGAATATCGCCAGCACTTCGAAAAAGACCGGGCCCTGGTGCGGCGGTTTCAGAAAATCGACGTGAACGAGCCTTCGGTGCCCGATACCATCAAGATCCTGCG
>QILX01000079.1:0-6591 GCA_003232175.1 Hyphomicrobiales bacterium
ACCCCTCACGCCTTCGCCTTATAGTCGCGAAGTGAGGTCAGCTTACTAAAAATAATTGAATAGATATTTAAGTAGGCTGGTTAAGTTTATATTTCATGTTTCGCAAAATTTCTAAGAAATATATACTGAAGAAATTTGTATTTTCATCAGAATTGATAAGTTATTCCGGTGAATACACTCCCTTGTGTTGAATTACCCTGCCGATTGACAATTGGGCTATCTGCGGCGTCTCCCAGGAGTTGTTTTACTTCGCCACGCACAGTCAGGGCCACTTGGGTGGTTACATCGTAGCTGGCCTGCAAACTGACAGCGACGTCTTTAAATCCGGCTTCGGCATTGTAGATGGCATAACCTGAATTAGCCGCCTGGGTTGTGTTGACACCAAAAGTATTGGACATGAAATTATTATCGGCCCAGGTCGTGCTGGCCCCCGCAACGACCTCAACTCCGGTATCTGAAGTGATCAACGGCGCGCTCAATTCCGCTTCTACAGCGGTGCCGTCACGATTGCCGCTAAAATCGTAGAGCAGGGTGGCGCGGGCATCGACCAGTTCGAAACGTTTTGCCAGGGTCGCGGTGCCGATGATGGCGCCATCGATGTCGCCGAGGCCGGCCAGGGCCGCATTGTCATTCGCGTCACGGCCATTCCAGTAGGCAACGCCAAATCCAAGGGAAACGGTATCAAAGCGGAATGGCGTCGCTTCGGCTCCATATCCGCCGGTGACATTGCCGATGGTCAGCATATCGCGCCAGGTCGCTTTTACCAGTGGCACAAATGTCCACTCGTAATCGTCTGAACCTTCATAGTCGGGTTCAAAAACCGCACCGGCGCCAGCGGTAAGCGTCCATTCGGTACCCAGAAATCCCGACTCTGAGCTGGTATTCGGTGTGTACTCCTGGCTATTGGCGCCGGCGGCGGAAATCACCGAGACGGCCAGAGCAAAACCAAGAGTGAAAAAACGGGAAGAGGGGGCATTGATACGCATGTCCACAATATTTTCCTTAGCTAACAAGTGGACTCTTCAAAGGTCCATTACATTCAACGAACCTATTCGGTCCCATGGCAGTTAATGGCGAGTGAAACCAACCCCGCTGTTTTTTGCCTATCTGCCGGAATAGTTCCCTTCCCGTGCGATTTTTTCTAAAATTCGATGGATTTGGACTTTTAGAGCACTTTGGAATCTGGCTGAAACCACACCGACCTGCTCTCCAAACCGTGGCCACCCTTCGGTGATACCCCCGTAGGTGGCCGGGAAGTGGGGGAGCAGACCGGTGCCGTTTGATTTGGAAAATACTTTGAGCTTGTGCGGAAAATACGCACGCCTCAAGTCGGCTCAGCAGTAGTTTGAGGGAATTTGCCGGAGTGCTCCTCGCGGTTTACGCTCTAGTTTTTTGCGAATTACCGCGACAATTTAGTTCCTGTTCAACAATGAATTTGAAATGCACCCACCGCCAATATCAGTAAAGCCGGGGCCGCACAGGTCGTCGGGGCGGTTCTCCTCATTATCGGCGTCAGCGAAATCAACCGGAGACCTGGGGTCTGGTTGCGGGCGAGGTGGCTGGGGCCGGGTCACAGCGCCAGTCTGACGAACGCAACGGCTGCCGGACTGCACAAATCCCGGTCGGCAACGCAAGGCGCGGATGATTTCCCCGCCAGGGTCGGGGAGTGTGGCGCTTGGTTTGCGGCGGTTCTTGGTAACCGTATTGATGCATAAATTGCGCGACCGATTCCAATATTCATTGGCGTCGCATGGGCTGCCGCCATCGGTGGCCAGAGGTTGATCGGCTTGGCCTCTGGTTCCACTAATCTGGCCACCGGTTGGCGTTCCACGGACAGGCTGATTGTCAATCCGAGGAGGCACGGTGCTTTCCGGGCCTACTGCTGGCTCGCCTATACCAACCAGACTGACGGCGCGGGATGCAGTTTCAGCAAAATACAGCCCAATGCAATCTGCATCCTTGTCTGCAATCATCCAGGCGTGGCCAAGAAAAGTCGGCTGAACATGGGAGGCGCCCGGCGCTATGTTGCCATACTGAACCCTGGCGCCCTCAAAATCGATCCAAAATATCTGACGTGCCGCGCTGCTGTTGTTCGTAAATGTGATTTCAGTACTGATGTCAGTCGACGCCGATTTGATTTGGCCCTCACCGGCACACGTCCCCGCTGCCCCCAAAGCGGGCAGACTTCCTGAAATTGCCAACACACCACCAAGCAACAGGTTTCTGATCATATTCGCGCACCTTTTTCTCATTCTAACCGAAGGAAAACCGGATGCCCTAGGATCGGAGACATCGGAATTCCAAACTGATCCTATTGTATTTGGGCGTGGTGCGCGACCTCGGAAATCTGATTTCTTCGATCTCAAAATTGGTAACAAACGGAAAACTAAATACAACTTTTAATATAGTTTTTACAAAAAACTACCACTTTAAGGGGAATCAACGGTCAGGCGAATTCAATGAACTCGGCAGCAGATGTATGATCATCAATATCGTCTGCCGGCGGTAATATTTGCGGTGATCGTATTCAGTTACCTGGTTTCAGGCACCCTATGGCTGGCGTCGTCGCTGCTCTGGGACCGGGATCGCGGATTTGCTGCGATAGCGGCGCAAGCCCAGCGCGGCGTCGCAATGGCTCAAACAAGCCGGAAAGCTGGAACGGTCGACGAGATTACCGCACTGCTCAAAACGGTAATCGCGGTAACTCCGGCGACAGGTATGATTGTCATTGATGCTCAAGGTCGGGATATTAGGAAAATCGGCGGCCCGCTGCCGGTGAATTCGTCCAGGCTGCGGCGCGGGCAGAAAAGCAATTTTCAGGCGATACAGGCTTGTTGCATCGACCTCTATTTAGAAAAGAACCAGACCGGTCTCCCGTACGATCTGCTCATCAGGATCGATGCCGGCAGCTTAGGCCAAACCACCGAAAACCATATGAAGCGGCGAATGGTCATAGCCATGGTGATCCTTCTGCTGGGTGCGGTGGTGTCGGTGGCGGTGTTGCACCGGATTATCGTGCTGCCGCTTGACCGCTTGCGCAACGTTTTGAAGCGTACTCTTTCCAGGACGACGGCAGGGAGTCTGCCGCAAACATTGCTTACCAGGAATGATGTGATCGGAGATCTGGGGCGGATGATCGACCCGCCAAACGGGGCGGCCGGTCTTAAGGCGCCTGCAAACGGTGCGTCCACGGACACCAGCTCTGATCTTATCAACGAAATTCCCATTGAAATTCTGTCATTCGGCGCCGATGGCGGGTTGGCCGATGCCAATGAACCGGCCCTGAACCTGTTCCAATGCCGGACAATTTCCGACCTCCGGGCGAAGGACCTTGGCGTGTTTCAGGCTGAGGACAAGACGGACAATGGGCCCCTAGGTCTACCGGAGATGCTGAAAAATGGGCCGTTTGAGGTTTGCGCCAAAGTATATTGTTCAGATACGCCGGTACACAGACGCATCATCGCCCGCATAGACTGCGACGATCACGGCAACGTTCAAAAACTTGTGGCGTGCCTGTCTCCCATCGGAGCGGCGGCTCCGGCAGGTATTTCAGAGCCTGCGGAAGCAAAAAGCGAATTTGCCCAAATGGAACGCCGGACGGGGATGCTCAAGCTGAACCTGGAGGCTTGCCTTACACTTCTGAGCCGCCCGGACCCTGTAGCCATGGCCGCGCAGGCCCAAAAAGTACGAACCGATGTTCTGGTCGAAAATTGGTATCTGGATGCCTCGCGCTGCGGCCTTGTCGATAAGCAAATGGAACATCGCGTACCAGGCCAGGTTGTCGGCGACACCGAGGCGGTAACCAGCCTGATCCGTCATTCCCTGACCTATGTGGCCCTTCGCAGCGAGGCTGAAGTCCCAAGGCTCGCCGGCTCAGGGCGGATGCGCTCAGCCGACGTGGTGGAATTCGTATTTGAGGAAGTCGGCGGGCCACCGGTTCGCAATTGCGAGACTGGAGAAGCAGGCAACCTTCAGCAAAACGAATCAAAATTACCCTTGGCGGCCCTGACCAGCCTGCTCGCTGCCTATGGCGGTAAGGTACTGGCAGTCCGGGGGGATGACGATACCAACCTTATCCGTTTTATCATGCGGGCCCGACCGTCCGGCGCGGTATCAGTGGAGTTAGACAATACCAACGCCAACAAAACTGCAGCCTGAAGACGGGATCAGGCACAACACTTGACCAAGCGATACGCAAAATCGCGCTATTTGATCTCCCAGACAATATTGACCCGGGCGTTTAAACCCAGCTCACCGGCTTCAATCGGCACATCTCGCGAGGCCGGACTTTCCATTCGGGCTGCCATGGCAACGGGCCGAGGCGAAAATCCGCCCGCCTCGGTGATCGAGACGATTGGGCCCAATGTCACCCCCAAAGCGCTGGCGTAAAGGTTTGCTTTGCGCAAAGCATCGGCGGCGGCGCGGGCCCGGGCGATGTCGCGTAGTTTTTCCGGGTCGTCAAAACCAAAAACCGGACCGCTGATCTGATTGGCCCCCTCGCGCACCACCGCGTCAAGAACACGGCCCAGCTCATCGAGCTCGCGCACCACGACTGTAAGCTGATTTGAAACGGTATAGCCGACGATTGCCGGTGGTCTTCTTGATTTCGGTGCACTGAAATAGCGCGGAACAATGGTGAAATTCGAAGTCTGAAGGTCGCGGTCAGCCAGGCCAAGCGATTTGAGACGTGAAAGCGCCGCCGACATGGCCTTGGTATTGGCTGCCAGCGCCCCAGCAGCAGTACGGTCCTCGCTGACGACGCCAGTAGATATTGTCGCCTTGCCCGGAGCGCCACGTACCTCGCCCATGCCGGTCATGGTCAATGTGCGAGCCGGTGTTTCCTCGGCGCGGGGTGCGGTGGGAACAATAAGAGCGACGAGAAGCAGCGGCAAAACGATACCAGCAAATAGCCTGAACTTATGGTTTGACATAGGTGCGGTTTCCATCAAAAGGGCTGAGAATATCCCAATGTGAGGGGTGGAGCCTGAAGCGGGCATGAACGGGACAGCGAATTTTTGATCATTTATATTGCTCCGATGAACAGCATTTGTCAGCCCGCCGGTTTCTGGTATGAAGCTCCCTTTACTGGCGCTGCCCTGGTGCGACAGGGGCCCGTAGCTCAATTGGTTAGAGCCGACCGCTCATAACGGTCTGGTTGCAGGTTCGAGTCCTGCCGGGCCCACCATTCCTTCATTTTTTGTGTGAATACCATTCAACCCCTTGAAGGAAAGGTGGTTTTTGGTGTTCGAGAAAGGTGTTTTTGACGTTATAAAATGAACGCTGGAAATCCAGCTTGCGGGGCTAATTGCTTCAAGGCGAATCCACCTGAAACCCAGAAATTTCAAAGACTTGCAGAAAACACCAGCAGGTGTTCGATAAAAATTATTAACATGCCCTGAATGACCCGTTTTAACAGCTCAAGCCCACCAAAAGGAAAGCTCGCCATCCTTACTCCACCGCAGCCGCTCACCCAGTTGTGGGCAAGGCGAGCGACAGCGGCTCCGAAAGGATGGCTATTCAGTTCCTGACACAAAATGAAACTTGATTGACTTGCTCGTGGTTCATCGAGATCACCGAGTCAAGCATGGACGGGAAATTCACCAGTTATCGCGTTCCGCAAGATGTGCGTTGTATTACAACGCCTCTTGGCAAGGGAGACGCTACGCTCTCCCGTTGCATCCCTCTGGCTGTCAAAGGGGGTAGATTTCAACTTTAAATTGACCAGCTGTCCAAGCATATGGCACATTTGCAGAAAATTGGGAAAAGGCTATGCGATTAGACCAAATTAAAATTAGTGATTTACAAGTAAATCGGGCAAACGACCGTCACGGGGAGCTTGAGAACGAAACGGCCGCTATCTCGTGGCTTTTTAATACGCGAGAAGCCCACATGAAAAACCTCGCGAAAGATATTGTTGATGAAGGAAGAATTTTTGAACCTCCATTGGTTGCACCCGAAAACGGTTTCTTTTTAGTCTTTGATGGTAATCGACGCGTGACATGTTTGAAATTGCTTGAAAAGCCTGAAAGAGCTCCAACGGTGCAACTACAAGATTATTTTAAATCGTTACGTGAAACTTGGCGAGGAAGTTTTCCCAAAACTATACTTTGTCAAGTGGAAGAGGATCGAGATGACATAGATAGCATTCTTTATCGTCGGCACACTGGAACGCAAAATGGTGTTGGTCAATCCAATTGGGATGACCGAATGAAAGATAATTTCGTAGCCCGGTCAGGAAAAGCATCTGGCTTCAATTTAGCAGATGAAATTGAGCAGCGATTGAACGCTGCAGGATTGCTTCCGAAAAAGAAAATCCCGCGATCCAATTTAAACCGTTTTCTGTCCTCAGAAGCAATTCGGAACCGAGTAGGAATTAGCGTTAAGAAAAAGGAATTTAACTACACACATAAACCTGAAATCGTTCTCGAAACTCTCAAGAATATAGCAGAAGATTTTGCCAATGGTCGTGTTGTCCTTGGTGACATTTGGGATAACTCTGGCAAACTAACTTATCTTGAGAAGCTCGAAGGAGACGAAAAACTCCCGAATGAAGATGACCTTATTGATGGAGATAAAAAAACAGAAAAATCC
>QILX01000079.1:6596-8577 GCA_003232175.1 Hyphomicrobiales bacterium
AAACCAAAACCAACGAGACGAAACACTCTCATTCCTCAGAAGGAATTTGGTATTCTTTGGACAGGAAAGCAGCAACGACATCATGCCATTTGGGAAGAACTCCAATTCCACCTGAACACGAAAAATCATCCCAACGCAGTTTCGGTGTTATTTCGTGTGCTCTTGGAGCTATCCATTGATCATTATGTGGATGAGCAAAACATTTCTGTTAATGCAAATGATAAGCTCGCGCGACGTGTTGAAAAAGTCGGCAATGCACTTTTCAGCCATGACAAAATCGACAAGAAACAATTGGATGCAACAAAGAAGTTTTGTCAGAATTATCAACTTGTTTCAGCTGATACATTGAATAGATATGTCCACTCACCAAGTTTTGCACCCTCACCAAAGGACTTGGAGGCTTTATGGGATTCATTGGCAGATTTGATCGTTGCATGCTTAAAAGGGTAAACTTTTAAGTCTGTGGTTGTTCTTGTTACAAGAACCTTTATTACCCCGTTTCAGAAGCATATCAGTCAGCGATACGTGTTCGAAGTTTCTCAGCTACAGCCCACAGAGGTGGCTCGGTTTGTTTGAACGGTTTGGAGCCGTTTCTTAAGTGGGTTTTCCGCTCGGTTATGCCGCGACCGGGATTGGCTGGGGCGCTGCCTGATCGGGCGTTTGCCCGTCCAGCGATGAATGTGGTCTCCTCGTGTTGTAGAAGGCCAGGTATCGGCTGAGGCTTTCGCGGGCACCCGTGACGCTGTCATAGGCGCGCAGATAGACCTCCTCATATTTGATCGTTCGCCAGAGGCGTTCGACGAAGACGTTGTCGCGCCATGCGCCCTTGCCGTCCATGCTGACCTGGATGTCGGCATCCTTCAGCGCCTTGATGAAGTCGATCGACGTGAACTGGCTGCCTTGGTCCGTGTTCATGATCTCGGGCCTGCCATGCCGCCGCATCGCCTCTTTCAAAGCTTCCAGGCACGGCCCGGTTTCCAGCGTGACCGAGAGCCGCCAGGCCAACACCTTGCGGCTGAACCAGTCGAGCACTGCGACCAAATAGACAAACCCACGCGCCATCGGAATGTAGGTAATGTCCATCGCCCAGACCTGGTTCGGCCGCGTCACGGCCAGCTTGCGCAACAGATAGGGATATATCTTGTGACCGGGTGCCGGTTTCGACGTGTTCGGCCTGCGATACAAAGCCTCAATGCCCATGGTTTTCATGCACGTCGCGACGTGCAGTCGCCCGGCGGCGAACCCTTCCTGCCTAAGCAAACCCTTCATCATCCGGCTGCCCGCAAACGGATATTCCATGTGCAGCTCATCAATCCGGCGCATCAGCTTGAGATCAGCTTCTCTGGTTGGGCGCGGCTCATAATACAAGTTGCCACGGCTGATCCCCAGCAGATCGACCTGCCGGGACAGGCTCAGCCTGTGATCTCGATCCGTCATTTTCTTGCGCTCGGCAACAGACCGGCCTTGGCGAGCGCTCCTTCCAAAAAATCATTTTCCAGCGTCAGCTGGCCAATTTTCGCATGCAAGGTTTTGACGTCAATCTGCGGTTCCTTCCCGGCCTTCGGTTTGTCGTCAAACACACCCGTCACACCATCGAGCAGATGATCCTTCCATTGCTTGATCTGGTTTGGATGCAGGTCGAACTGCGTCGCCAGTTCGCTCATCGTCTTGTCACCCTTCAAAGTCGCCAATGCGACTTTCGCCTTGAATGCAGGGCTGTGGTTCCGTCTGGGTCGTCTCGTCATCTTCGCTCCTTCGTCCCGGCAACGCTGCCGGTTTGGGAGCAGAAAATCCACCTAACTCAGATGTTCAAATTTCCCGAACCACCTCTATCGCCAATACCGCTGGTATTAAAGCCCAATGCACGGTCCTTCTGTTGATCTTTCAGATCGGATTGTGACAGGCGACCCGGTGTCCGCCATCGGCCAGAAGCAGCGGCGTTTCAACCCGGCAGACACTGGTTGCGCGTGGACAGCGGTCG
>QILX01000216.1 GCA_003232175.1 Hyphomicrobiales bacterium
AACGCGGTCGATCGGCCCGAAATTTCCGATTTTCTCACCCCGGCAATCGTCGACCGCGATCCGGTGACCGTCGCTATTGGGACCGAAGGGGCGGCGCCGGTTCTTGCACGGCGCATCAAGGCCCAGATCGAGGCCCTGCTGCCGGCGTCCACCGGAGCCATTGCCCGCCTGGCCGGGGCCTGGCGGCATCGCCTGGCGGCCCTGGTCCCCGATGCCCGGGCGCGGCGGCGGGTCTGGCAACGGTTTTTCGCCAACGGGATCCCTGCATCGGATGATGGGTCGAGCCTTGGCGCGGCGCAAATCCGCCTGAAGGCCCTGGCCATGGCCGAAGCCATGACGGATGAGGAGGCCGGCTTGGTATCGCTGATGGAAGCAGAATTCGATATCCCGGAGGCCTTGACCGCAATTGCCCGGCGCCGGCTTCACGATGCGGATGTGATTGTCTTTGACCGCGAGGCGGCCCCGCGCATCCGCGAGCTGGCCCGCCGGGATGCAAAATTTATATCGGTCAACCCTTCACCTGCCGCCCAGGAATTATCCCGGCAACGCGAAATTATCGTCCGCGAGGCCCGGGCCGGTCAGAAGATCGTCCGGCTTTTCACCGATGGTCATCCAGGTAAGGCTGAAATCGAGATGATTGCCCTGGGTACGGCGGGAATTGACTACGAACTTATCGCGACGATTCCATTACCGCAGGCCGAAGAGAAGAGTATTGCAACCGCAGCCCTACCCACCCAAACGCGCTTCGCCAAAGGAGGTGTCTAATGGCCAAATTCCGCCCCGGCACCCTTCGGGTCCTCACCGCCAATGATCTTCTGACCGGCGACGTGGTGTTCCTGACCGATCAGGGCACCTGGAGCCGCATTCTGGATGAAGCGCGACTTGCCGGGACGCAGGAAGAAGCAGCGAAACTGGACGCCCTGGCTGCAAATGCCCAGGTCGAAGCGCTGACCGTTGCTGCCTACACCATTGATGTCGAGCGCGGCGCCGAGGGCCGGCTTCGCCCTTTGCGCACCCGCGAATTAATCAGGATTTCAGGCCCATTGACCCGGCTGCCGCTAAAAACCGGCCGGCGCAAATCAGACCCCGAACCCGAACACACTGCCGCGATAGGTGTGCTGATGCCACCCAGAGGCAATGGAGACGACCATGTATCGTTATGATCAGTTCGACCAGAAAATCGTCGCTGAACGTAGCGGCCAGTTTCGTGCCCAGGTCGCCCGCAGGCTTTCCGGCGCCCTGACCGAGGACGAGTTTAAACCCTTGCGGCTGATGAACGGCCTCTATCTGCAGCTGCACGCCTATATGCTGCGGGTCGCCATACCCTACGGTACGCTGTCAAGCCGCCAGATGCGAAAGCTGGCCCATATCGCCGACAAATATGACCGGGGATTTGGCCATTTCACCACGCGCCAGAACCTTCAGTTCAACTGGCCCAAGCTGAAGGACGTGCCCGATATTCTCGACGAGCTGGCGGAAGTTGAAATGCACGCCATCCAGACCAGTGGCAATTGCATCCGCAATGTTACCGCTGACCATTACGCCGGGGTCGCGACCGCGGAGATTGAAGACCCGCGCCCCACGGCCGAGCTTTTGCGCCAATGGTCGACCTTTCACCCCGAATTCACCTATCTGCCGCGCAAATTCAAGATCGCCGTCACTGGCGCCGATGACGACCGGGCGGCGATCATGGTCCATGATATTGGTCTGAAAATCATCCGCAATGACCGAGGCGAAGTGGGCTATCGGGTGATACTGGGCGGCGGTCTTGGACGCACGCCGTTTGTAGGCAGAATTGTCCGGGACTTCCTGCCTAAGGCCGAGCTACTGCCTTACATCGAAGCGATCATGCGTGTTTACAACACCCACGGACGGCGCGACAACAAGTACAAGGCGCGGATTAAAATTCTGGTTCACGAGACCGGGCTGGAAGACCTCAGGGCAGAAATTGAAGCGGAGTTTGCCCGTAACGATATTGCCGCAATAGCCGCGGACGCCGACGAAGTCGCCCGCATCGAAGCGTATTTTGCCGCACCCTCCTATGAGACCTTGCCGCAGCTTTCAAAGTCCTTTGAGATCGCTAAAGCCAACAACGAGGCCCTTGGCCGTTGGGCCGAAACCAATCTAGCCGACCACAAAATACCGGGATATTCCATCGTCAACATTTCAATCAAGCCGGTTGGTGGCGTACCAGGAGATGTGACTTCGGCGCAGATGATCGCCCTTGCTGATCTGGCGGAACGCTATTCCCTGTCGGAATTGCGTATTACCCATCGCCAGAATGTCGTTCTGCCCTATGTCAGGAAAAACGATCTTGAGGCACTTTGGCAAGGACTTGTGGGCGCGGGCCTTGCAACCGACAATATCGGGCTGGTCACTGATATCATCGCCTGTCCGGGCATGGATTATTGTGCTCTTGCCACGGCGCGTTCGATCCCGGTGGCCCAAAAAATTTCCACCACCTTCGCCGACCCCGCCCTCCAGCGGGACATCGGGCCGCTGGATATCAAAATATCCGGCTGCATCAATGCTTGTGGTCATCACCATGTCGGTCATATCGGTATTCTGGGCCTCGAAAAACGGGGTGAGGAATACTACCAGATCACCCTTGGCGGAGACGCCACTGAAACCGCCGCCATCGGCGAGATCACCGGCCCGGGATTTTCCGAAGACGAGGTCGCCGATGCCGTGAGCCGCATAATCGACACCTATCTGGAGACCCGGAATAGCGGCGAGAGTTTTATTGAGGCCTATCGCCGCATGGGCCCAAGCCCGTTCAAGGAGGCCCTTTATGCCCCTCATTAAAAATGGTGCGGTTCAGGTCCATGACTGGGTTTTTGTCCCAAAAGGCGCGGGGCTGCCCTCCGACGGCAATGCTGTCGTGGATTTTTTTACTGTAATAGAGGCCGGAGAAGCGGCCTTTCGCCGCGATGGCGGAATAGGTGTGGCCTTGCCCAACGATGCCGATCTGGGCCTGATCGCCGCGCGCCTGGGACGTATCGACCTCATAACCATCGATTTCCCCGGTTTTGCCGACGGTCGTGGCTTTTCCCTCGCTCGCGAGCTTCGTCACGTCTATCGGTATGAGGGCGAGTTATGGGCCAGCGGCCACCTAATTCCGGATCAGTATATTTTTACCCGTCAGTGCGGCTTTGACGCGGTCCATGTCGATGAGGTGTACTTTACCCGCCAGAGCGAGGCCGACTGGCGCCAGGCTGCCGCATCGCTAAATCTCAGATATCAGCTGAGTCATGGCGACTATGAGGGCGCGCCGCAATCGATTTTGGCGCTCCGCAAAGCGGCCCGATCAAAACCGGCTCCCACAATTCCGGCAGCGGGTTAAAACCATGACCCAGCTTTTGCGCCACCCATATGGTGACATTGACGATCTTGCCGCCGCCTATGCCGATCATACGCCCAAGGACCTTCTATCAGGATTGATCAACGATGTTTTCGGCGCCAGGATCGCGCTGGTATCGTCCTTTGGGGCCGAGAGCGCCGTGCTGCTGCACATGATCTCGCAAATCAAGGCCGATGCCCCGGTGATCTTTCTGGACACCGGCAAGCTCTTTGCTGAGACGTTGGCGTATCAGCAAAAACTCTCGGCGCGGCTTGGTCTGAAAAATGTCCAGATCATGCGACCCGATCCCATTCACGAGGCTGATTTTGATCCCGACCTGGATCTGTCGCAAACCAACACCGCCGTGTGCTGCTTCTTTCGCAAAACCGTACCCTTGCGCAAGGCGTTGCGAGGGTATCCGGCCTGGATCACCGGGCGCAAATCCTATCAGGCGCAAACCCGGGCGCATCTACCGCGCTTTGAACGCGATGGCCTGCATATCAAGGTCAACCCGCTAGCCAACTGGACGCCGGAACATGTGGCTCAATACATGGAGAGCCATGAACTGCCGGCACACCCTCTGGTCGCAAAAGGCTTCCCGTCAATCGGTTGCAGCGACTGCACGACCCCGGTCGCATCAGGGGAGGACGCCCGCGCCGGACGCTGGCGGGGGCAGGACCAAACCGAATGCGGAATCCATTTCGCCGGTGGCAAGCTGGTGCGGGCGAGTGCGGCCTGAAGTATAGCGCCCTATTGCCGCCGCCGCCGCCGTTTTGGTGTTGTGTCCGCTAAAGATTCCGGCGGGGCGGGGAGAGTAATTTCCGTTGCCAGCTTCGGGAAAGCGTCATGTTTGTTGGGCAGAGCCATGGCGTTGATAAAATGTTCCTGAAAGCGGGGTTCAGTCGCGGTTTCCACCTTCTCGATTTTTCCGACCAGCGCCTCGATTTCTGCACGATGCCCCAGATTGAGCAACGCCATGCGCGCACCGGTTCCCGCCGCATTGCCAACCGATTTCACCTGGCCCAGGTCGCAATCAGGGATAAGACCGAGCACCATGGCGTATTTGGGGTCGATGTAGCTGCCAAATGCGCCGGCAAGGCGGATGCGGTCCACCGCCGAGGCCCCGAGCCTATCCATCAGCAGCTGCACCCCGGCATAAAGCGCCGCCTTGGCCAGTTGAATGGCGCGGATATCTTTCTGGGTAATAACGATCTCGGTTTCGCCGCGCCATAACATATATGAAAAGGTTCGCCCATCGGCGAATACGCGGGTTGTACGCGAGGCCGCCGCGCCGTCGATAACACCGTCGCGGGTTACCACCCCGGCAAGAAACAGCTCGGCAATCACCTCGATAATGCCGGACCCGCAGATGCCGGTGACCCCGACCGTATCGATTTTTTTGGTAAATTCCGTTTCATCCGACCAGGCGTCGACACCGATGACCGAAATGCGCGGCTCAAGGGTTTCCCGGTCGATACGTACCCGTTCAATGGCGCCAGGAGCGGCGCGTTGTCCACACTGGATTTCAGCCCCTTCAAATGCCGGTCCGGTAGGGGAGCTGGCGGCCAGAATCCGGCCTGCATTGCCCAGCACGATTTCCGCGTTGGTGCCAATATCGACCAGCAACGTCAATTCCTCGCCCCGGTGGGGACCCTCAGCCAGGATCGCCGCCGCTGCGTCAGCGCCGACATGGCCGGCAATGCAGGGCGGTATATAGACTTCAGCGCCAGGCGCAAAATTCAGTCCAACATCTGCCGCCGGAACCCTGACCGCGCCTGAAACCGCGAGCGCGAAGGGCGCCTGACCCAGCTCCACCGGACTGAGCCCGAGAAAAAGATGGTGCATTACCGGATTACCGACAATGACCGTGTCCAGAATATCATGAGGAACGAGCCCGACATCGGCGGTGGCCTTGGCCGCCAGGGCGCCAATGGCCTCGCGTACGGTTCTGGTCAGCGCCACCTCGCCGCCCTCGTTCATCATCACATATGAGACCCGGCTCATCAGGTCTTCGCCAAAACGAATTTGGCTGTTGGCGGTGCCTGCCGTGGCAATGGTGCGCCCGGTGACCAAGTCGACCAGATGTGCGGCAAGGGTTGTAGTACCGATATCGACGGCAAGGCCGACAAGCCGTTTGACCGTGCCGGGCCAAACCCCGATAAGGCGGGGGCGGGGGCCGGCAACCGACACCGCCGTGGTCACGTTCCACTCACTTTTACGCAAAGTGGCCTGCAAACCGGGCAGGACGGAAAAATCAGCCTCCAGATCGACCAGCCCGCTCTGATCTGTGATCGCCGCCAGCAGCCGGTCAAGATCGCCCGAGGGGCTGTCCATATCGGGGGGAACGACGGAGACGGTGAAGACCCGAACCGCCGGATCAAGATCGATGGCCCGAGATTCGGCGCGTTTACGCACCACGGCCCGCTGGCTCGAAGCCTCCTGGGGCACATCGATGACCACATCGCCAAGCACCCGGGCCTGACAGCTCATTCGCCGCGCGGTTGCAAGCCGACCCTTGGCGCGGAAGGCGGTTTCGGCCTCGGTAATTTCCGAAAGGTGGTCGGACTGGCTGGTGATCCCGTGTTTGGCAAAAACGCCGGTGGTCAATTCGATCTGACAGCGGGTGCACAGACCGCGCCCTCCGCACACCGATTCCACAAAGACGCCCAGTGACCTTGCCGCATCAAGGACCGGTGTGCCGGGAGCAAACCGGCCGCGCCGCCCGCTGGGCATGAAAAGGACAAGTGGGTTTTTCCGGTCGGTCTGATCTGGCGGGAAAGACTTGGATCCGGGCACTGGAGCTGTCAGGCTGAAACGCGGGCGCGTCTTCCGCCCCGACGCCCGCCACGTATTGCCCCAGTGGTTCCGCCAGATGTTTCCGGCCGATTGGCTTCGAGCCAGACAAAACAATCGGCATCCTGGCCCATCAGCGTATTGGCGGCGCGCACGCCGTCCATGACGGTTCTGTGCAGAGGGTTCATGATCGCCGAAGTCATGCCGCTGGCAATGGCCATGGAGAGAAAATGGGCGTTCATTGCGTCGCGGTTGGGTAGGCCGAAACTGACATTTGACGCACCGCAGGTGGTATTGACGGCCAGGTCCTCGCGCAGGCGGCGGATGAGGGCAAATGCCTGCCGCCCGGCATCGTTGATGGCGCCAATGGGCATGACCAGCGGGTCGACCACGACGTCAGCATGGGGGATGCCATGGTCGGCGGCCC
>QILX01000321.1 GCA_003232175.1 Hyphomicrobiales bacterium
GCCGATATGGGGATCGCAACGCTCGACAACTTCGCCGTCAAGCTCCAGAACCAAGCGCAAAACGCCATGGGCTGCGGGGTGCTGGGGCCCGAAATTTATGGTGAAATTGCGGATGTCCTGTTCAGCCATTTTTTGCCACCCCCCCGGTTTTTTCCGCCAGATAGGTGTCGATGACCTGCCGACCTGTCATTTTTCTGGTCGCGTTGGCAAAATCGTACGATGCTGGTTTTTCGTCGATAAAAACTTGGCTGGCAAATTCCAGATCGCCGGCGTCGTCAAAAGCGCCCAGCGCCATCTGGTAATTTCCGGCATCACGCAGACGGTAAAACAAAGACGTACCGCATTTTCGGCAAAAGCCACGCTCAGCCCATTCAGACGAGGCATATATCGCCAGTTCGGTTTCATCCTCGAAGGTGACCTGCCGACCGCAACCGACGGCAAAATACGGACCACTGGCCCATTTTCTACAGCTGCCGCAATGACAGACCCCGAATTTATGCTGGCGCAGTGTTGCCGTGAACCGGACCGCCCCACACAGGCAGCCGCCGTGTTTTGCGCTTTCCACCGACATTGCCGCTAGCTCGCCTTCTCATCGCCGGGGAGAACATATTCGGTTCCCTCCCACGGGCTCTGGAAATCAAAATCGCGATATTCCTGGGTAAGATTCACCGGGTCGTAGACCACACGTTTGGCCTCGTCGTCGTATCGCACCTCGACAAAACCGGTCAGGGGGAAATCTTTACGCAACGGATGGCCGGTAAAACCGTAGTCAGTAAGAATACGGCGCAGGTCGGGGTGACCGGAAAACAGAATCCCATAAAGATCAAAAGCCTCGCGCTCGAACCAGTTTGCACTGGGGAAAAGATCGACCAGGCTGGGGACGGCTGTTTTCTCATCGGTTCTGACCTTGATGCGAATTCGGTGGTTCAAAGTCAGGGACTGTAAATGGATGACGACATCAAAGCGCATTTCGCGAGCGGGATAATCGACACCGCAGATATCGATGAGATTATGGAACTGGCACCTTGGGTCGTCACGCAGGAATTTCACCGCCCGCAGGAGGTGTTCGGCCGCGACAACCAAAGTCAGCTCGTCAAACGAGATACTGCGCTCCGCCAGATCAGCTCCAAGCCCGGCCTCGACATGCTCGGCAAGGTCGTCAAGCCCCTGATCCACAGCTGTCATTTCCGCCATATCCGTCCTCAACGCTCGATGGTGCCGATACGGCGGATTTTCCGCTGCAGCTGCAAAATGCCGTAAACCAGGGCCTCGGCGGTTGGCGGGCAGCCCGGCACATAGATATCAACCGGAACGATGCGGTCGCAGCCGCGCACCACCGAATAGGAATAGTGGTAGTACCCGCCGCCATTGGCACAACTTCCCATGGAAATCACATAACGCGGTTCGGGCATCTGGTCGTAGACTTTTCGCAAAGCCGGGGCCATTTTATTTGTCAGCGTACCAGCGACAATCATCACATCGGACTGGCGCGGGCTGGCGCGAGGCGCAAAACCGAACCGCTCGACATCATAACGCGGCATCGACGCCTGGATCATCTCGACCGCGCAACAGGCCAGTCCAAACGTCATCCACATCAGCGAGCCGGTGCGGGCCCAGTTTATCAGCTCGTCAGTGGAGGTGACCAGGAAGCCCTTATCGGCCAGCTCGTCACTGATCTCAGTATAATACGTGTCCGTCGGAAGCCTTGCTGTGTTTTGACCTGCGGTCAGTTCCATTCCAGTGCTCCCTTTCGCCATTCATAGATGTAACCGACGGTCAGGATCAGCAAAAAGACCATCATTGACCAGAAGCCGAACTGGCCGATATCGCCCAGGGCCACGGCCCAAGGAAATAGGAACGCGATCTCAAGATCGAAAATGATAAAAAGAATAGCGACCAGATAAAACCGCACATCGAATTTCATGCGCGCATCGTCAAATGCGGCAAATCCGCACTCGTAAGCTGCCACTTTTTCAGGGTCGGGGTTGGAGATGGCAATCACAAACGCCGAGACCAGCAGCGCCAGGCCAATGACCAGCGCCACGCCAATGAACACCACAACCGGAAGATAATCGGTTACGAGATCACTCATATTCAGACCTTCTGTGTTCTGTCGTCCTTCGCGCCGGTCGCAAATTCTCAAATAGCATTGAAATGGGTTTTGAGACCTGACTGTCGGACATTCCCCTTAACTTGATACCTCACCTGGGTATCTCAAATCGGCGCAAGGGAAATTCAATCTCATCCCCGTCACGCCCATACACGCAAACGATTAAACCAGGTGGCGTTGACTGGCAAGGCCGAGACAACGGCTTTGCACCGGGCAATTGTCCGTATTGCCCCCGGAGCAACTATCACCGGTCGGCCCTGCCAGCACGCCTTCCATCTACTGCCCGCTTCATCCATCCGCCGCTCGCCAGCCGGCCCGGGTGTTGTCGCGGCAGGATATTGGGCTACACTGCGATGACCAGGAGGAACGCCACCGGCTTTCCCCTCCATTTTTTGCCCGGTTTTTTTAGCGTGTTTCTGGCTCTTCCGGGCACCCTTTCAATTTGAGACCACCGCCATGCCCCTTGGCCAGCTGACCCGTGCCGTATCCGTCCGCTTGTCCGGCTGGGCAAGTACGCAGAGCGGCAATACCGTAGGCGCCATTCTGATTGTCGTCTCAAGCCTGACGGTTGCAGGAATGATGGTCGCGGTGCGCGAACTTGGCCAGGTCTATCCGGTGTGGCAGATCATGTTGGCGCGCACCGGCGGGCAGTTGTTGCTTTTGCTCCCCTTCATGTATCGGGGCCGCTGGCAGATGTTGCGAACCGATAAACTTCGCTGGCATGTCATCAGGGTTGTCACGGGCTTCTTCGGCATTTTGGGCTGGTTTTATTCCATCACCCATCTGCGGTTTGCCGATGCTGTCGGTTTGAGTTTCACCAAGGCGTTGTTTCTGGTCGCTTTGGCGGCGATGTTCCTGCGCGAGCGCCCCGGCATCATTGGCTGGGGGGCGACACTTGTCGGCTTTGTCGGTGTATTGATCATGGCAGGGCCTTCCGGCGGGCCGGCTCGGAGCGATGTTGCGGTGCTCGCCGCGATCGCCGCAATTGGCGGTGCCGCTTCGGGTGCGGTGACGACCCTGGCGATAAAATATCTCACCCGCACCGAATCAACGGCGACCATGATGGCCTATCCGGCGCTCGGCCTGACGTTGCTTTCAGGCATATTGTCGATCTTCACCTGGGTCCCGGTCAGCCTTGAAGCGGCGCCGCTGTTTATTCTGGCAATGGTATCGGGCATCATTACCCAATGGTGTTTCATCACCGCCTACCGCTATGGCGAGGCCTCGGTGCTGGCCACGGTGGAATATATTCGCCTGGTGGCAGCGGCCCTTGCCGGCTATCTGCTCTTTGGCGAGGTGCCAACACCCTTCGTCTTCCTGGGAATATTGCTTATCGTCTCCGCATCGTTCGTGTCGGTAAAGCGCGAACGCATTCGGGCTGGAATATTTCATTGAAGCGTTTTGTTGTTAGTCTTGAAGTCGTCAGCGGACTCAAACCGAATTTGCTAATTTCAACACGGCCCCGGCTTGACTTTAACCCCTCGCCCGCTCTACATCACGGCTTCCCGGTAGGGGGTGTAGCTCAGTTGGTTAGAGCGCTGGCCTGTCACGCCAGAGGCCGCGGGTTCGAGTCCCGTCACTCCCGCCATTTTTTCAAAAGATCTGCCGGTTTTAACATCGCGCCGCTATTGCGACGAAAAATCCAGGGTTTGCGTTATCCTGGGTATCTCAGGCCATGCTAAAGCCTGTCTCCCAAAAGTGGGAACCGGTTTTGGGGAAAAAGACATGCGAAAACAAAGATCTAAAGCAGTGGCGCGAATCAGAATGATCGCGACACGCTTTAGGCCGTGGCGGTACTGTGGCTTTCAGTCATCCGTTTCGAACAGGTAGGCGCGATACCGGGCAATCGGGGCCAACCCCGAGTATTGAGCTTAGAGCACGGCTGAAAACCGCATCTACGGTCATTCTCGGTTGGATATATTTTGTCAAACCCAAGAACCGGGTCAGCACTGCCGGCCAAGGGTGAAGACACAGCCGACGCCACGTGTAACGCCCTCGCCAACGCGCCTTGCGCCACGTGACACGCTATCGCCAACCGACCTGGCGCCGCGAGCGACCCCCCGGCCGACTTCGCCGGCGGTTTCGCCGACCACTTCGGCGCCATCGCGAACACCCTGCCCGACCGCGCTCACTCCATCACCCAGGGTCTGACTGGCATTGGTGCCGGCCCGGCGCACATAATCCGCCGCCCCTTCAAAAAAACCGCCCTCCCGGGCACCCGGCTGGCCCGGCGCCCCATCGGCGACGATGCCCTGTCCAGGAGTACTGCGATAGGAAAACACCCGGTCGGCCTGGCAGGCCTGCACCCCTGGCGTGGCGCTGCACTGGCCATACCCGCCGTCAAAACCAACTTGGGCGGCGCAGAACGCCTGCCATTCGCTCACCGAAACCAAGCCGGACTCAACCGTAACGCTGCACACATTTGTCGCCTGGGGTGACACGCACCGGACGCAATATTCAACTGTGGTCTGGGTGTTGGACTGGGGAGTTGGTTGGGTATGGGTTTGACCAAAAGCCGAGCCGCCCGGAATTGGCATGCCGGTGAGGATCAACATCAGGAACAAAAACCAAACAGCTGCGGCAAATTTTGGTTTAGGAATTGTCATGACACCTCGTTTTTCCGTCACTTGAGATACGAAATTCAGCAGCCAGAAGGGTGGTGGGCGGTGACAGGTTCGAACTGCCGACATCCACGGTGTAAACGTGGCGCTCTACCAGCTGAGCTAACCGCCCTTGTGGTTTCGATCCGCCACCGTGGTACCACCGCAAAGGGCAGGGATTCAAGCCCAATAGATACGTTAAAACTAAGTCTGAAATACGAAAAGCCCGGAGGTTTACACCGCCGGGCTTTTCGTTACCAAATTCAAAGTCAAGGCTCCGACCCACTTACTTTCCCTGGCGAACTGTGAGAATGCGATATCAAGACACGCCGGGCGCGGCACAGGTCGGGGGACGTTTGAAAGTACCAGTGCTTCAGTTGACCGCTTCTTTGAGTTGTTTACCAGCCTTGAATTTGGGGTTTTTCGATGCCGGGATCTGAATTTTCTCACCCGTGCGCGGATTGCGCCCTTCCGATGCGGCCCGATGGGCCACCGAAAAAGTGCCAAAACCAACGAGGCGCACATCGTCACCTCCACTCAACGCAGCGGTGATGGAACTCAGCACGGCCTCGACAGCATTGCCAGCGTCAGCCTTGGAGATATCAGCGCCGTCTGCAACTTTGGCGATCAAATCGTTTTTATTCACCGCTCCGTCCTTTCAATAATTGCAACCAGTGATTCGCTTGCTATCGGCGAATGATGACAAGTCATGCTAATTACGTCAGATTCGCAAGTGGAAATAGGTCGAAAAAACGCTGAAAACTGCGAAAATCGTCTTTTCCAGCACATTTTTTCGAAAAAACCGGGCCAAGGGTCAGTGCGCGAGCAGCCCGGCACCCTTATTTTCAGCTGTATCGCTGGTATTCTCCCGGCTCAAATCGTGCGCCACTTCGTCGTCTTTGTCCCAGGCGATGGCCTCGGGCTCGCGCACCAGGGCGATTTTCAGCACTTCATCCAGCATTGAGACCGGGGTGATATCCAGAGCGTTTTTTACATTCTCCGGAATTTCGGCAAGATCCTTGGCGTTCTCTTCAGGGATGATTACCTGGGTCATGCCGCCGCGCAATGCCGCCAGCAATTTTTCCTTCAGCCCGCCAATCGGCAAAACGCGACCACGGAGCGAGATTTCGCCGGTCATGGCGACGTCCCGGCGGACCGGAATCCCGGTCATCACCGATATGATCGCCGTGGCCATGGCAACCCCGGCAGAGGGGCCATCTTTTGGCGTTGCGCCTTCGGGCACATGGACATGAATGTCACGTTTGTCAAAGAGCGGCGGCTCGATGCCAAAATCGATTGAACGCGAACGGACATAACTCGCCGCGGCCGAAATCGACTCCTTCATCACATCGCGTAAATTACCGGTGACGGTCATCTTGCCTTTGCCCGGCATCATCACGCCTTCGATGGTCAGAAGCTCACCACCGACTTCGGTCCACGCCAGCCCAGTGACGATGCCGATCTGGTCTTCATCCTCAAGCTGGCCATAGCGGTATTTCGGCACGCCAAGAATATCGGGAAGATTATTGTCAGTGATATCGACCGACTTTTCATCCGAGGTGAGAATTCGCTTGACCGCCTTGCGGCACAGATTGGCGATCTCGCGCTCAAGGCTGCGCACCCCGGCTTCGCGAGTATAGCGGCGGATAATCATGCGCAGGCCATCGTCCGAGAGCGACCATTCGCCATCGCGCAAGCCATGCTCCTTGACTTGTTTGGGGATCAGATGCCGGCGGGCGATTTCGATCTTGCGGATAATCTCCATTCGGTCCATCAGCGGGCCCGGAATGTTCAGGGTATTCGCCGTGGTGATGAACATGATGGATGAAAGGTCGTAGTCAACCTCCAGATAGTGATCGTTGAAGGAGGAATTCTGCTCCGGATCGAGCACCTCAAGCAGGGCGGCGGACGGGTCTCCACGGAAATCGGCGCCCATTTTATCAATTTCGTCAAAAAGGAAGAGCGGGTTCGATGTCTTGATCTTTTTCATCGATTGGATAACCCGGCCCGGCATGGAGCCGATATAGGTCCGGCGAT
>QILX01000132.1 GCA_003232175.1 Hyphomicrobiales bacterium
CAGATAAGGCAAAGCTTAACCTTTCCCGTTAAGAGTCTATAGACTGTAGTGAAGGGACGATATGCGGTCGTCCCAAATTGCCGGGATAACCGGTATTGCGTTTGGAAAATCGGGGGATTGATGACACGGGGTTTGGGCACACCCGCTTTTGGTGTAACGGCAATCTTCAATCCACTAACCTGGGCTGATCGGTTCGGGCGTATATTGAGCGCTGTCGTCGTTGCCCTGGCTATTTCCACCGCTGCCGCCAGCGCCCAGGAACGCACCCTGGATCTATACAATATTCACACCAAGGAAACGGTTTCGGTCACCTTCAAGCGCAACGGTCGTTATGTCACCGCCGGGCTCAAGAGCCTTGACCAGTTCATGCGCGACTGGCGCCTCAATATTGTCACCAGGATCGATCCTGAACTTTATGACCTGATGTGGGAACTTAAAACCGATCTTGGCGTCACCGCACCTCTCAAGGTGATTTCGGCCCATCGTTCGGCTAAGACCAACAACATGCTGCGCCGGACGCGGGGCGGTCAGGCCAAACGCTCCTTGCATGTTCGCGGCTCCGCCGTTGACGTCAATTTCCCCGGTGTTTCGCTCAAACGGCTGCGCAATGCGGCACTGGTCAAACAGCGTGGCGGCGTGGGCTATTATCCACGCTCGGGCCAGCCCTTTGTTCATATCGATACCGGTCGGGTGCGCCATTGGCCCCGGATCCCAAACAATCAGCTTGCCGCGATCCTCAAGGGCGGCTCGCCAGGCCTTCCGGTGCGGCAGGTTCGCGAGACAGCTGTCGCCGCTCTAGACGCCCCGGCGCCGCAAGGAAAGCCGGCTGAGGCCCTCACCCGCCAGCCGGCGCCGTTCGTGCTGGCTTCAGCCACCCAGGACCTGATCACAAACCGGACCAAGGTAAAACCGGTTGTTGTCGCCGAAGACGAATACCGCCCGCGCGATTGGGGCGAAAGCTGGCTTGCGCCCTCGCGGCCCAAATCCAAGCTGGTACCGCGATTGAAGCCGACACTGGTCGCCGATGCGGGACCGGGGCAAAGGCTGTCCACCAGCCTGGCACCGTCAAACGTTGTCGGGTATGCGGCGCCGGCGCAAAATCGGAACAGCGCTTCGGGACGACTTCTCAACGGGGCCAGCACCTCGCTTGCCAGTATGCTCGCAAACGCCGAAAGGTTTAGCGCCCTGTCGTCTCTGGGCGCCGAAACTCAAATCGACGAAAACACTCCGGCTGTTCGACCGGTCGCGGCGGCTAAAGCTCAAGCGGCGGCTCAGTCGCCGTCTGCGCGCTCGCTGATTACGCCGCGGCAACGCCCCGGCGGCGAAACCACAGCCCGGCCGATATACACAGCATCGCTATCGCCGCAGAATTTCCTGCCGCCCCGGGACCAGAACCAGGGCCGGTTCCGGGCGGTTCTGTTCGCGCCCGCTCATGCCTTGGTGTTCGAGCCCTCACCCACAATTGCCCAGACCCTGACCCTTGGCGTCGAAGGTCGCAACGCCCTGGCCTTCAGCGGCAGCCTGTTTGCCGCCACCGAGGTCGGCGCTTTTGCGCCGGTGCGCAACAAGGCAGGCTACAGGGTGTCCTCGTTACGGGTTGTAGAAGCTGGACGCGGCGGCCAGAACCCGCTGGTGGCGTTCGCGCGCCGCGCTTATGACTGGCTGATCGGAAGCTAAGCCGCGTTTTCGTAGCCGCCGCAGGTTGAAGCCTTCAGTGTTGATGCGCCAGAGCGAGCTTGGCCTTCTGGTCTTCGCTGGCTTCGGTCTGATATTTGTCTTTCCAGTCGTCATAGACCATGCCGTAAATCATCTGTCGCGCCGTATCCCGGTCTATGTCGAGCCCACGTTCCGCCGCAGCGTCCTGATACCAATTTGACAGGCAGTTGCGGCAGAAACCGCCAAGTATCATCAGATCGATATTCTGCACATCGGTTCGTTTGCGCAAATGCGCCACCAATTGACGAAAAGCCGCGGCTTCAAGTTCGTTACGCATAGCGTCATCCATGTTCGATTTCCTTCTTCTTACTACTCGGCGAATTGCCGCCTGTCTGGTCTGAAACGGGTTCATCCCGTACTTTGTTGAGGTCAGTATCTCGGGCAATTTTCGCTAGAATCTCGGCCAGGCGTTGTCCCCAGGCCCGTGCTTGTGCCGGGTCGGCGATCAGGTCCTGGCGAATTTCGATAAGGGCGTGGGCCAGCCCTCGTGACGTACCGTGGGTGTAAAGCGTATCGCCCCTGAGTTTGCCCGAATAGGGCACATTTTCCCCGACCACCAGATCCCCTCCGGCCTCAAGCGCCCGCAGCAGCGGCAGGGGCAGACGTGGGTCATCATCCCACAGCACGGTTGCGTGCCAGGGCCGAGCAACACCCTTGAAAACCGGCGTAAAAGAATGGATCGAAAAAATCGCCGGCGGCACACCGGCGCGGATTGCCCCGCCAATCGCGGCGCTGATCGCCTCGTGATAGGGCGCATGGTGACTTAGCCGCCGCGCGTCGATTTCGGCATCATCAATGACGGCATTGCCTGGAACCACGGCACCATCTGCGATGCGCATCACCAAGGTGGGGTCGTCGGTGCCGCGATTTGGGTCGATGAGCAGGCGCGAATAGCGTGTCAGCAATGCCGGCGCGCCGAGACATCTGGCAAGTTCCAAGGTCACGTTCCGGGCGCCGATATCGTAAGCGATATGGCGTTCGAGTTCGGTATCGGACAAACCCAACCGGCGGTATTTCTCCGGCAGGGTATTAGCCGCATGATCGCATAGCAGGAGATATCCGGCCTCATGGCGTCCGGCCACAGCCTCAAATGGCCGCCTGGCGCAATCGGCGCCTTCCAAACTGTCTTGCTCTGGGGATGTCAGCATGGCTTTTATATACCGGTACCGCAACGCCGCTTCCAGACCCGATGTTCACAACACGACAAGGCTTGACGGGGCCGGATTGAAATCGTTTTAATCCTCGAATTCCCGACTCACCGAGGTTGCGCCATAAAATTCGCGCATACAATGAGACAAAGTCGCACAGCCAGATCAGAATTCGAACGGAGAAGAATTTGCCAACTCACACAGAATTCCGGCGCAGATCACCTGGCAAGGCTTTGCTGGCCATGTTTGCCGTGGCAACGCTGGCGGTGAACACATCGGTGAGGATCGCTGAGGCGGAGCTTTCGGTCTGCAATGACAGCCAGAGCCGCATTGCTATCGCCATTGGCTACAAGGAGGGTGAGGTCTGGGTAACTGAAGGCTGGTGGAACTTGCAGCCCGATAGCTGCGAGCCCATTCTTCAGCCGCCTCTGGACGAGCGGTTTTACTATATTTTCGCCCGCGACTGGGACACCGGAGGTGACTGGGGCGGGGCCACGCCGATGTGCACCCAGACCAAGGTTTTTACCATTCGAGGCGTTGAGGATTGCATCAGCCGCGGGTTTGCCAGATCGGGATTTTCGGAAATCGATACCGGCGATGCCAAGACATGGACGGTGCGCCTGTCGCCGAATCCGGGGCCCCAAGGGTGAATTCTGAGCCTTCGGCCCTCAGTCGGTTTTCGCATATAATAAGGCAGGTCTCAATATGGCGGTGGAGCTGCGAGCCATTTCTTCGAACGACGTTTCGCAACTGGTGGTCTTGAACAATGTCTTCGCCACGGAATTATCGCTTACCGACATCGAGGGCTTTTCCGCTCTGATCGCCGGGGCATTTTATGCAAAAAGCAATTCCGGCCTCACAGCTTTCCTGATTGCTTTCAGCCACAGATCGGACTATGCGGGCGCAAATTTTCGCTGGTTCAAGACCGCCACCGACCGGTTCGTCTATGTCGACAGGGTCGCGGTCGCCGCATCAGCGCAAGGCGGGGGGCTGGCTGGTGCTCTTTATGACGATCTGTTCGCGAGCGCCGCGGCGGCGGGATATGAACGCGTTTGCTGCGAGGTCAACATAAAGCCGCCCAACCCGGCCTCTGACCGGTTTCACTTTAAGCGCGGATTTACTGAAATCGGGCGCGCCGAACTTTCAGACCAAGGTAAAACGGTGCGATATCTGCAAATGAGCCTGATGGAAAAAACCTAATCTATTTTTCCACCAGCTCAGACCACAACCGTTCAGCAAGACGGTTGATCTCGAATAATATGACATTGGGCGAGACATGGTGCGGCATATGGCCGACCTCGTTGAGCACCACATGACGGTCGCCCGATATCTCCCGCGCCAAACGGCCCGCATGGTCTTCGGTGACGATGGTGTGGTCGTCTTCTCCGGCGATTACGACTACCGGTACGGCGATCTGACCGTAGTACTGCGATTGTTCCACGAGATAGTTCGCCAGGGTCGACCGTTCCATGGCGCCTGCGACATAGGTTTTGGGTACAAGGCCCAGATCCGCCGCCACACTGTCGTAATAGTCCGCAGGAACCGACTGCGGCGCAAATGCCAGGGCCAGGCGATGCATTTGCGCCCAGCGGCCCAATACCGGCACTGCCAGCCAGGCCAGGGCGCCACCGATAAACGGCAGTAAAACCAATCTCTGGCCCAGGGACATGCCAACCCGGTCCGGGTGCGATATTGGCGACAGTATAACCAGGCCGCCGACATCTTCGGGATAAGACAGCGCATAGGCCAGAGCCACCGCCCCGCCAATGTCGTGTCCGATGATCATGGGCCGGTCGGCCCCCATGGCGTTGAGCACCTGGTTAATGGCGATGGCCTGGCTTTCAGGTGTTTCGCCGCCCTCGATATCCAGGGCGTCGCTCCAGCCATGGCCGGGACGGTCAATGAGCAGAACCCTTGTATCCCGCGCCAGCCTTTCGCCGATGCTGACCCGTAAATCCGCAAGATTGGCGCCTGAGCCATGTAGCAGGACCAGACAGCGCCCCCGCCTCTGGCCGCCGAGTTCCACAACATTGATATGACCGCCATCAACCTTGATATCGATACCGACGCGTGCGTTGCGGCGCGCGATGGCGGATTGGCGGTTGCGCGACACAATCGCGACGAAGCCCAGCCCGCCCACAAGGCAGACTATGGCGAGGATCAGATATGTTTCAATTAGCCCCAAACGCGCCCGGCCCCCTTTTGCCGAATATACGCTTACCCCCGATTTGCACTTAGATGTATGGCGCGGAACAGGTGACCAAACAATACCTTATTGGAAATGCCCGATTATGGCCCCGCCGGTCGCACCTTCTATATCTGCCGCCCTTCGACTTCGACCTCCAGGTCATCGGCAGCCCGTTTCGCGCCGGGAAGGAAGGGATGGACCTTGAGGGCCTTGCGGTAGACGGCAAGAGCGGCTGCATCCTGCCCCGATTCCTCCAGCATCGCACCCAGCCCACTCAGTGCGCCAAAATGCTGCGGGTCAAGCGCCAGGACCCGCTGAACATCGGCCATGGCCCGGTTATAGTCCTTCTTGGTGAAATAATAGGTCGCCCGGCGGTTCCACCCCTCGACGAAGTTCGGGGCGATTTCGACCACCGCATCAAGCAGATCCCGGGTGGTCTCATCATCCGATGCTTCCATCGCCACCTGGGCTCGCCGGGTCAGAAGATCGATGGTATCGCTGCCGGACCGGGCCCAGATTTCCAGAATATTATTGGCAACCGCCTTAGCTTCATTCTCGTCGGTCGTTTTGGCCAGTTCTTCATAGAACGAATTGAGGCGCTCCTGGTCCGTATCCGAACGCATGGGCTGGAAGACCGAACCGTCTTCAATCGCAAAAGCTGATTGCAGCCCAATACCAGCACCCAGCCACAGGATACCCATGACTGCCAGAATTTTTGCGAGAGTTCGAAAGTCTGCCATCGGGTTTAGATTAGCGCCCGATTGCCGCTGGGTCAAAACCCGATCCAAATCCGGAGCTGCCTATTAGCCTTGACGGGCCTTGAAGCGGCGATTGGTTTTGTTGATGACATAAAGGCGCCCCTTACGGCGCACCAGCCGATTGTCGCGATGACGGCCAAGAAGCGATTTAAGTGAATTACGGACTTTCATGGTCATCCACGCTTGAATTTTACGGAGAAAAGCCGGGCAATGGCCCGGAAAACACCGTGAGTTCGGAAAGCGCGGAACCTAGTCATCACTAGGGCAACTGTCAATACCGGCCGGTGTCCGGTTGGGCGGTTTCGGCAGCGGGTTACTCAATATTCACCCCTATAAGGTGTACTGCATCCATAAACCTAACTTAAACGGGAATATCGGTGTTTCCGTCAATTCTGCAGCGTGGGCATTGCGGACAGAAATGGCCAGTTATGACCTCTCATCCCTGACGGTCCTCATTGTTGATGACAATGCCTATATGCGCATTATCCTCAAAACGATGCTGCGCGGTTTTGGGATAAGGCGCATCATCGATGTCGCGGACGCCGTTGCGGCGTTCGAAGAGCTGAATATGGCCAATATCGATATCGTACTGGTCGATTACGCCATGCCGCAGATCGATGGCGT
>QILX01000115.1 GCA_003232175.1 Hyphomicrobiales bacterium
GAGCGCGCCTTGGCGGCGGCGGCGGCCACGGACCGGTCCTGGGGGGAAGGGTCGGCGGGAGCCAGCGCGGCGCGGACGACAATGTCCATCTTGGCGATGGTCGCAGCAGGGTTGTCGCGCACCGGGGAGGCATCGATCTGCACTTCGCCGCCGACCGCATAACGCCTGCCGTCCGGTCCGGTGGCGTATTCGTAAGATGCGCCCCCCGCCAGCCCGCCGCCGGCAGCCGAATGGGCGCCTTCATGAGCCCGGACTTCCGCGTCGCGCTGGCGCAGTTTCTGCACCTGGCGCTCCTCGTCCTCGCTCAGTTGATCAGGGTCGCGGGGTTTGGTCTCGGTGGTGGCCGATTTTGCCGATGGCGAGGTTTCAACAATGGTCGCGGGGCCGTATGAGGGCCGGGCGGCGGCAGTAGATTTAGGCGCTTCAAGACTCTGACCGGCCCTGGCCACAGCTGTTTGGGTAGCGACTGACGGGGTGGGCGGTCTCAAACCCTGGGCCGGAACGGAATTTAGAGCGTGAAGCATGGTGTTGATTTTCCACCGTTATCGTTTCAGTACCCTTAATCCCGCAGCCAGCCTCTGGACCTGCCCGGATGTAGTAGAGAGACATGATCGGATAATGAACGCACCGAGGCAAAAGTGAAAAAAGCGCAATCGAGGCAACTATTGACGATTTATGCCTCATCTTCGCTCCTTGCGGGCTTTGATGAAGCAAAAATCATCTCTTAGACAATTTTACATATCTGTCTCATAAATGCTGACGGAGAACAGTGGATTATTTGCGTTTCACACGAATTGACGAAATCTGATTATCGCCGACTTGGCTGGTGCGAAGTTGGGGGAGACTTGCCACTAATTTGTTTTCGCGCCGACCTCTAAATCCACTGTGCTGGTAAATATTAATGGTCGCTTTCGAAAAATCACCAAACTCAATCGAAGATATCGAATCATTTTTGAAACGCATTTCGTTCGGATTTCTGTAGTCTCCTAAAGATAAAATCCTGCAATTACCTTTATAATTCGCAAATTGATACACCGCTACCTCTGCTGTGTTGGGGGCAGGTTTGCAGGCGCCTTGCGTTGGCTTATTTTCGGTGGTTGGGCGAAATATCCAGGCAGACGAAATGCTGTCATTCCCAATACGTTTGAATTCTAAATTCCAGGGTTCTATTACCCTATCATCTGCTGCGTCTGTTCCTTTGAATGTCTGACATCTCTGCGGATTTTTTTTGAAAAAGCTGGCGGAAGCTACACTATTGGCCGCATGCTTACATACCGTGACATTCACTCGGCTCCCGATTTTGATGGAGGAAATGGAGTCATTGCGCATGCGCAGCGCCCTGGAATTCCCATACATTCCAATAGGCAGGACACTACATTTACCCTTGTAACTTTTGTGCTGGAAAAACGCCACTTCCAGCGGGCCCGGCTCACAGATGGCGGTGCTGGCGTTGGTGCTGGGTGGCGTTGGTATCGCCCGCTTTCCAAGGCATTTCCAGGAATACGGGTCGTTTCGTTTCAGCGCCTTTGCCTTGTAGGCCTTGGGACCGTACTGAAGTATGCAGGCCTTGTTAACTAAAACTGGCCTGCGATCGCCAGCGCTCCTTTCACAGGTCCAGTCACCGGCAGTTTTCCCGATCAATTTGGCTATAAAGCCACTGCCGTATTGCTTCTGGCACCAGGGCGTGAGGTTTACGCCACCCAGCACCACGTCCTGATGTATTTTTGCTTGAACTTCGTAGTTTGACGCCAATAAAAACGAAGCGACTAACAGTATAGAGAATATGAGGCCCAGCTGTTTTTTATCGTTAGAACTGCGCAAAGCTGCCGTGCTGAGTTCTAAACTGGCTGAGCGTGTCATGATCTTATCCTTCTATTCCGAATGGGAACCTCGGTTAGCACGTATACTAATTGATCTGGCTCTGAACACAGCGTGAATAGAATATTCACTTGATTACTGACCTATTGCAAGCACCCTCGGCCCGTTACCATCAAATCCTAAAACGCCTTAATTCACCGGCGTAATGGCGCCGGGCGCCGGGTTGCAGCAGCCTGAATAGGCGGTCAGCGTGCCGCCTTTTTCCACCAGAAGCAGACCGGTCTGATAGCTGTCCCTCTCTACGGGAAGGGCGGTGCATTGCTGGTCCTGCAGAACCAGGGTCATGCGCAGGCTGGCGGCGGGGTTGGTAAACTCGATCACCGAGGGGCTGGGTGCACCAAGCGGCGTGATGACACGGGTGAATTTCGCCGAACCGATGGGGCCGGACATCGCGGTCGCATTGAGGCCATTCTGGTCCCATTTCACGTCCCAGCCGGGTTCCCAGCCGCCGCAGGACCCTGCAACCGGCGCCCGGGTCTTGCCGATGGTCCGCACCCGTTGTTTCTGCAAAAACGCGGCATTGACCCAGCCCAGACCCTCAAAGTGATTGATCTGATACCAGGCCTGGCCCTTGCGGCGGTGCCATTGGCCGGTGGCAAAAACAACATCTCCCGCTGCAAGTTCGCCAAGAACAGCGGCGCGCGCCGATGACTTGTCGCGGACATTCAGCGTGTCACCGGATTTGAGTCCGGTGATGCCGTAATACCCCCTGATCCGCCAATCGATTTCCCCGGGGTTTTGCGCCTGGGCCCCGGTCAGCATGAATAAGGTGCTCAACATCAAGGCAATGGCGAAGGGGGCAATTTTGTTCAGATCCATAACAGAATCTCCGATTGAGGCGGCTGGCCGGTTTACCGCGCTGTTGAATGATACTCGGGGTTGGGCTCCATTTCGGTCGCGGCGGCAACCCGGTTTGTCATGTTGAAAAACGCCGCCACCGACGCAATGTCCCAGATGTCGTGATCGGAAAATCCGGCATCCCTTAAGGCCTGCCGGTCGGTCTCGCCCATGTTTTGCGGGGTCTCGGTGAGTTTTACGGCGAAATCGAGTATGGCCCTCTGGCGCGGGTCCAGGTCGGCAACCTGGGCGTTCATTACCAGTTGCTCACCAAGCTCGGGCACCCCGGAAAGCGTCCGCACCGCCGCGCCGTGGGCGGTCAGGCAGTAATAACAGCGGTTTACCGAGCTTACCGCGACCGCGATCATCTCGCGTTCCAGTTTGGAAAGCCCCGATGGGGCCAGCATCAGCTCATTGTACATCTCGGTAAAAGCACGCAACTTGCCGTCGTCAAAGCTGTAGGCCTTCAGCACATTGGGCACCAATCCAAGTTTTTCCTCGCATTTGGCGAAATACTTGGCCGTTGCCTCGCTCATCGGGTCAGCCGGTTTGAGGTCGAGACGGGTCACGGGACGGTCTTTGGGCATCTGTCACACCACTTAATCAGCCTTGGTTATTACCATGGCCGGGCCGGCATGGCACCGGTGGCGAAGTGAAATGTTCGTTTGTTGTTTCTTTGCTTCACCAAACACGCAACCATTTACGATATGCACGGTGATTCGCTGATGTGCAATCCGATTCGGGACTTCATACTATGGGGGTAGGTTATGGCCGCTCGTTCTCAACGTGAATTGCAAACCCTGCTCAGACGCCTCGAAAAGGCGGCGGCGCGGCGGAAAACAAAAAACCCCGACCTTGCAACCTATACAACGCAGTTTTTCGGCACCGCCGCGGTAGAGGATCTGGCGGCATTTACCGACGACGATCTGGCATTTATCGCCGACGATTCCCTGTCTTTCCTCGCCGACCGCCAGCGCGGACGCCACAAAGTCAGGGTATTCAATCCCAAGACGATTTTAGCCAAGGATGGCCAGCCCTTCACCGTGCTCGAAATCGTTAACGACGACATGCCGTTCCTGGTCGAGTCGGTCCTGGGCGAGCTGGCCGAGCGCGGGTTGGAGGTGCATCTGCTCATGCATCCGATCATCATGGTGGCACGCGGGCCAAAGGGCAGTCTTAAAGCCGTTCTGTCCGAGGGCGAACCCGCCGGCGGCGAGGGATTGCGCGAAAGCGTCATACACGCCCATATCGAGCATATAGGTGACCGAGCCACGCGCGATGAGCTGGAGGCCCAGTTTGTCAGGATCCTTGATGATACCCGAACCGTAGTACTGGACTGGCGCTCGATGCGAACGCGCCTTGAACAGGCGGTCACTGATTATCAGCAGACGCCGCCACCGGTGCCGGTGGATGAGCTGGCCGAGACGATCCAGTTTTTGCAATGGCTCGGGCAGGACCATTTCACCCTTCTGGGCATGCGCGAGTTTACTTATTCCGGCGACGAGACGTCAGGCGAGCTGATCGAGGTCGAAGGCTCCGACCTGGGCCTGATGCGCGATCCCGAGCTCAAGGTCCTGAGGCGCGGTCGCGAGATGGTCACGCTCACGCCGGAGGTGCGCGAATTTCTCATGCAGCCGGCGCCGCTGATCATCACCAAGGCCAATATCAAGTCCCATGTGCATCGCCGCACCTATATGGACTACATCGGCATTAAACAGTTCGATGCCAGTGGCGCGCTGAAGGGCGAGCTCCGGGTCGTCGGCCTGTTCACGTCCGCAGCCTATACCCGATCGGTGCGCGCCATCCCGTTTTTGCGCCGCAAGGCCGATCTGGTGCTGAGAATGGCCGGTTTTGAGCCCTCGACCCATTCGGGCCGGGCGCTGGTCAACATTCTGGAAGGCTATCCGCGCGATGAGCTGTTTCAGGTTGATATCGACACTCTGGTTGAAACCACCCTGGGCATTCAGCGATTGACGGAACGGCCGCGAACGCGGGTTTTTGTCCGCAAGGACAAGTTCGAGCGTTTTGTGTCCGCGCTGGTTTATGTGCCGCGCGATTCTTACGATTCGGAAGTCCGCAAGAAAATCGGCGTCATTTTGTGCGCCCATTACGATGGCCGGGTTTCAGCCTTTTATCCCGCCTATCCCGAAGGCACGATGGCGCGGGTGCATTTTATCATCGGCCGGTTCCAGGGACCATTTCCCGATGTTGACCTTGAGGCGCTGGAGCGCGAAATCGCCGAGGCGGCGCGGGACTGGAGCGATAATTTCCGCGCCGAGCTCAAAGCCCGCCTTACCTCCCGGCTGGCGGGGCGGATTTTCGACGCATACGGGAATGGTTTTTCCAGTATGTACGAGGATACGTTTCCGCCCCATGTTGGTATTCTCGATGCCGAGAAAATGGAAACCCTGGCGAACGACAACGTCCTGGCGCCGAACCTGTGGGAAGGGGGGTCTTCGGAAGGTCGCCTCAATTTCCGCCTCTACCATCTGAACACCCCCATTGCCCTGACCGACCGCCTGCCGATCCTGCAGAATATGGGGTTCCGGGCTATCAACGAAAGATCGTTCGAGATCAACCGCAAAGCCGGTGATGCCTCCGAACGCGTCTGGCTCCACGAAATTTTCATGGACAATGAAAGCGGTGGGCCGGTTAACTTCAAAACCGCGAAACCGCTTGTCGAAGAGGCCTTCTTGGCCATCTGGAACGGCGAAGCCGAGGATGACGGCTATAACCGGCTGATCCTGCAGATCAACGCCGGCTGGCGCGAGATTTCGGTGTTGCGGGCGGCGGGTAAATTCCTCCAGCAGGCCGGCATTCCGTTTTCCCAGGACTATCTCGCCGCCACGCTTTACCGCCACCATGAGCTGGCAAGACTGATGCTGGACTTATTTGCGGTGCGTTTTGATCCAGCTTCCACGGCCGACAAGGACAGCCGCGATAAGGATGCCGCCGCCATCGTTGGAAAAATCGAGGCCGGGCTTGATGCGGTCACGGTGCTCGATGAAGACCGGATCATCCGGCGTTTTGTCAATGTCCTGCAATCGATCCTGCGGACCAATTTTTTCCAGCGCGGGAAAGACGGCGCCTTTCGCCCCGCCATTGCCTATAAGCTCGCTTCGTCCCGGATCGACAACCTGCCCAAACCCCATCCCCTTGTGGAAATCTTTGTTTATTCGCCACGTATCGAAGGGGTGCATTTGCGCTTTGGCAAGATCGCCCGTGGCGGGCTTCGCTGGTCCGACCGGCCGCAGGATTTCCGCACCGAGGTTCTTGGTCTGGTAAAAGCCCAACAGGTCAAAAACGCCGTCATCGTGCCGGTGGGCTCCAAGGGGGGTTTTTTCCCCAAGCGGCTCAATTCCGCCATGTCGCGGGAAGAATTCATTGCCGAGGGCATCGCGGCTTACAAAATTTTCATCGGCTCGATGCTCGATATCACCGACAATCTTGCCGGCATCAAGGTCAAACCGCCCGCCCACGTGGTCCGTCACGATGGCGACGACCCCTATCTGGTCGTGGCCGCCGACAAGGGGACGGCGACGTTCTCCGACATCGCCAACGGCATTTCGGTGGAGCGCGGTTTCTGGCTCGGGGACGCATTTGCCTCGGGGGGCTCCGTCGGTTATGACCACAAAAAGATGGGCATCACCGCCCGCGGGGGCTGGGAGGCGGTCAAGCGCCATTTCCGCGAGGTTGACCGCGACATTCAGTCCGAGCCCTTTACCACGATTGGCTGCGGCGATATGTCCGGCGATGTATTTGGCAACGGCATGCTGCTCTCCAAGCAGACCAAGCTGATCGCCGCCTTTGATCATCGCGACATTTTCATCGACCCCGATCCGGACCCCAAGGCCTCCTATGCCGAGCGTGCGCGGCTGTTCAAACTCGACCGCTCAAGCTGGAAGGACTACAAGACTTCCCTTATTTCCAAAGGCGGCGGGGTGTTTTCCCGGTCACTGAAATCAATCCGGCTGACGCGCCAGATCAAGCAGCTGACCGGGCTTGAGCAGGACAGCGTGCCGCCGGCTGAGCTGATCTCGGCCCTGCTCAAGGCCGAGGTCGATCTTCTGTGGTTCGGCGGCATCGGCACCTATATCCGCGCCAGTGACGAGACCGATGCCGAGGTCGGTGACCGTGCCAATGATGCTTTGCGCGTAACCGCCCTGGACCTGCGCGCCACGGCTATCGGCGAGGGCGCCAATCTGGGTATCACCCAGGCGGCGCGCATCGAATTCGCTCAAAGCGGCGGACGCGTCAACACCGACGCCATCGACAATTCCGCCGGGGTCAACTCCTCCGATATGGAGGTCAACATCAAGATCGCCCTTGGGGATGCCGTCAAGGACGGGCGGCTGACACCAAAAGCGCGCAACACCTTCCTTGCCACCATGACCGATCAGGTGGCGGCCCAGGTGCTGGCCAACAATTACGAGCAGACTTTGTGTATTTCCCTCGCCCAGACCCGTGGGGTCACGGCACTGCAGTTTCAGATCCGCGTGATGAAGACCCTTGAGGGGCGCGAGTTGCTGGACCGGGCCATTGAGGGCCTGCCCGACGATGTCGAGCTGGCCGAGCGCCAGTCCCGCGGCGAGGGGTTGACGCGGCCCGAACAGGCGGTGCTGCTCGCCTGGGCCAAGATCGCGCTTTTCAACGATCTTGTGGCCGGCCCGGTGCCGGACGATCCATATTTTGGTGGCGAGCTGAGTACCTACTTCCCGCAGAAAATGCGTAAAACTTACGCGGGGGACATATCAAACCATCGCCTGAAACGGGAAATTATCGCCACGGTGCTCTCCAACGCCCTTATCAATCTGGGTGGCACCACCATGGTTCAGCGCATGACCGACGAGACCGGGGCCGGGGTTGCCGCCCTTGCCTCCGCCTTCACCCTGGCGCGCGATGCTTTCGGGTCCCTGAATTGATGGCGCAGATCGACGCCCTGGACAATAAAATCGCCAACGCGGTGCAATACCGGCTTTATATCGCCATGCAGAACCTTATCCGCCGCCAGACGGTCTGGTTCCTGCGCAGTGTTGACGCTGAAAAAGATCTGGGCGCCCTGGTCACCCGCTTCCGCGATGGCATTGCCGCCACCGCCACGGCGATCCGCAAAACCATGGATGCCGAACGCCGCGCCGCCTACAACGAAACCGTCACCGACCTGACCGCCGCCGGGGTGCCCAAGACCCTGGCCCAGAGTATGGCACTTCTGTCGGACCTTGGCCGGGCACCGGATATTGTTCAGGTTGCCGAAGAAACCGGTCGCAATATCACTGACGTCACCCGCGCCTTTTTCGAGTTTGGCGAGGCCCTGGGGATCGAGCGGTTGCAGGACCTGTCCAATGATGTGGTCACGGCGGGGTTTTACGATCGCCTGGCGCTCAACCGCACCATGGAACAGGTCTCCGCCGCCCAGCGGCGTTTTGCCGCCTCGGCCCTTTCGGCGCCGGGCAAGGGTGCCCCGGTGGCAGGCTGGCTGAAAAAGAACGGCCCGGCGGTGGACAGCACCAAGGCCTCCATCGACGAGCTGGTCAGTACCGGCGGTGTGACCCTTGCCAAACTCGCGGTGGCCAGCGCCTATCTGACCGACCTTGCGGGCAGATAGGAGGTTTTTCGTTGACTAAGGTTGACTAAGAAAGTCTCACGCCATCCCACTCCCCCACCCGGCCACCCCATAGATTGTATCCTGGGGGTGGCCGGGTGGGGGAG
>QILX01000123.1 GCA_003232175.1 Hyphomicrobiales bacterium
CATCAACGGCGTTGGTAACGATGGAAAAAAACTCATTGAGATGACCGACCATCTGCTGGCCATCAAGCTCGGTGGAAAGCTGGGTGGAATTACGCAAATCGGAAAACCAGATCACCGACTGGATGACCTCGCCCTCGCCACGACGAATTTCGCCGTTGAGAACCCGGTTGCCGGCGGTGTGTCCGATATAGATTTCCAGCAACGTCCGCGACATCATTTTCAAGGTCCGCACTTCAAGGAGCGGTGCCAGCGGAGCTATGAGCGTGCAAAAGGCATCTATCTCGGTTTCCTGAAAACCGCCTGGCCGGCGGGTTGCGATGGTGACCGTCTTAAAGCTGCCGTCGGAAAATTTCACCGCGAAAGTCGCATGGCTGGTGAACCCTTCTGCCCGCAGATCGGCATAGATGCCGAATTCGCCTTCGACCGGTTCCGGCGGAATATGGTAATGGGTGTTCTTTCCGTCCTGATAGGCGGCCTGGATCGGACTGTCTGCCCGCAGACGCATGGATTCAGCGGTTGCGGGGAAAGTGCGGTCGATGAATTCCCCGTCCTTCAGCCACACATAGGAATGGCCCATGATCTGCGGATGAATAACGGGAATGCCGACAGACATGCGATCGAGCGGCAGGCCGGCATCGCAAATCCGTAAGGCGAATTCGGTCAGAAAGGTTTTATCATCGGCAATGAGATAACCGTCACGGCCGAGCCAGCCCCGCACCGGCTCCGGGTCGAAATGAGCTGAGTCCCCGGTCGGTGGTGTGCGTGCCATGTCAAGTCCCTGAATATTTCTGTGGTCTGTCCTCACATGGGTGCGGCGCGATACATTTTCCAGCGCGCCCGTTTAAGCGCAATGCCCGATCAGCCCGCTAGTTCCTTTAATTGCCTTTTAGCAAGGCTCAATTCGTCATTGGTCGCCGACACCCGGTTGGCAAGCACGCGCATCACCTCAATAGCCATTTCCGGGAATTCGGTTATCAAGCGAAGGAAATGTTCCTTTTTTATTTTCAATGCCTCAAGCTTGCCCTTGGGTCGAACAGTGGCGTTGCGCGGGGCGTCACACAGAATGGAAATCTCTCCCACCAGTGCATTCCTGCCGATCGACGCCACGGTAATGGGGCCGGACGATGTGTCGACCAATATGTCGGCTTCACCTGACAGAATCAGATAGGCGGCATCGCCAATGTCGCCTTGATGGAACATTTCCTGCCCCGGTTCGAAGGTCATTCGATCGGAGGTGAACGCCAGCAACTTCAACCGCGAAGGTTCGATCTTGGCGAACAGGGGAATGCGACGAAGAAGCTCGACCTCGTCTTCCAGTTTCATTTTGTCCTCCTTCGGCTCTGCCGAGCCATTTTACGCTCCGTTATTCGCGCTCTTTTTGTTTTTATCATTGTGCCGGCTCGGTCTCGTCTTCCGCAACCGTGATCTGGGGTTTGTACTGTCGAACCATGCGGCCCTGGTCAAATTCAAGGACGTGTTCGAATTCTCCGGCAAGCTCGTCCCGGCTGAGAACCCAGAACAGGCCAATGCGCCGGCCATCGCTGCGCAGAGCAGTTTTTATCGACCGGAGCAGCCGAATCTGGCTGCCATCCTCAAGTGCGGCAAAAGCCCGGTTGACGACAATAAGGTCAGGACGCTTGAGCAGCGCCCGCGCCAGCCCGATCTGCTGGCGCTGGCTCTGGTTGAGGCGTTTGCCGCCGACGCCGACATTGAACTGCAGGCCGACCTCGAACACAGAGGAGACCAGGTCCAGCTCCTCCAGCACTTCCTGAATCGCGGCACTGACCCGCTCCTCGGCTTCGGCGGTGCCGTAGGCGACGCGGCCAAATAGGAAATTGTCCTTAAGGCTGGAGGCGGTGTTGTAGCGGTCAGCTTGGTAGAATTCGATCGCGCCAGTATCGGCCGCGGGCAGTTTTTCGCGGAAACGCCGGCGCGCCTCAATGATTTTTTTCTCAAGATCCTCGTCCAGCAGTCCAAGCCGGTGCCGGGGCTCGACATAGGAAAACGGCAGGGACAGCAATTTGGCCCTGTCTTGCGCGCTGGCATTGGTAAGACCCGCGGTGGAGGTTCGTTTCACGATGGCATCATATTCGGGCAGATCGTCGGCGGACATGAAACTGACCTGCTCGAAAAACGGATGGTCGGGCGGCAAATCGGCAAAAAGTTCAACCACCGTACCGGCGATGCTCTGACCCATTTCAAGCAAAGGGTCGTGGAGTGACGCCTGGTCCAGAACTTCAAGAAAATACGTATTGGTCGCCAGGTTCTCGGTTGCGAAGGTGGAGCCGACCGGTGTGCCGAACAACAGGTTCTCGCCGATGGTGGCTTGCTGGTTATAGGTGGCGGCATCGAACGGGGCCACAAGCTGGGACAGCTGCGATGAGCCGATACGGCTTCTCAGCGCCTGCCGGACCCGGACAATCTCATTTGCCAGTTCTGGCTTTTGTGTGGGCTCAATCGTTCCCCTGAGGCCGAACGCATATATGTCCTCGGCTAGGCCGACAACATTCACCACCTCGATAATCCGGTCGTAAACTTCATCTTCATTTGCGGCGCCGGCTGACGCAAAATCGGTCCACTCAGCGTCAGGGTCCAGGGTCAGATTGCCGGCCAGAGCCGCCTCGGCTACCCGTTTTTGGCGTTCCGCGGCTTCACCGGGGTCGCGAGTTGCTGTGTCCATGGGGACATGGCGAAGGCCATAGAATAGGTTCTGCGCCACCGAATGGGGTTGCAGATAGACCTCAGGTCCGACATAGGCCATACGGCGGCCGGTGATCGCTTCGGGCAGCTCGCTGATGTCCTTGCCGTCGATGGTGAGTTGGCCGGAGGCGGGAACATGCAATCGCGCCAGGGTTTCGCCGACCGATTCCCCGCCCGAATTCACCGGGCCCGTCACGCCGACAAAATCGCTGACATCAAAGGAAAAGCTGGCGTTCTCGACGAGTTTTGACCCCAGATCATCGACGACACTCAATCGCTTCGCCCGGACTTCGCCGGCGAGGGGGGCCACCGGACCATCGATTGGCCGCTGGAGTTCAGGGGGGAGCATGCCTTCGGGCGCAAATTGTTCGACTACCTGGCTGTATTTGATTTGCACGTCCAGGCGGCGCTGGTCCCAGTCGATCAGCTCCTTGATCGGCGACGGCAGATCCTTGTACGCGGCGATAACGGCGACAAGCTGGCCGATATCAAGGGTACCGCGTATCGTCAGGTAACCGCCGAGGAGATAGAAGACAAATGGCGTGACCTGAGCGAGGAAATTATTGAGAAACTTGATAAAAAACTTACGCTGAAAAATTTCGAAACGGATCCAGAAGATTTTGCCCAGCCGCCTGGTGATATCCGCCCGCTCATAATTGGACGTGTCATTGACGCGGACCTCCAGCATCCCATCGACAATTTCGCCGACCCGCCCGGCCAGATCGCGCGCTGTCAGCTGGCGCTCTTTGCCCAAAATAAGCAGCCGGCGGCGGAGGCGCGGGATAAGCAAACTCTGAATGCCGATAATCAGGGCGGCGATCCCGCCGAGCCGGTAGTCCTGAATGAGGATAAAAACCAGGGCAACGGCGGCCTGCCCACCCAGAAAAACCGGCGATACGAACGCATCGCCGATAAACCCGCCGAGCGGTTCGACTTCGTCCTTCACCATGGTGGCGATTTCCGAGGACCGGACTTTGCGGAAATGATGGATGGGAAAGCGCAACAGGCGGTCGACCAACTCGTAACGCAAGCGCCGAAGCAGGCGTTCCCCCATGCGCCCCTTGTAGGAGTTGATGTAGAACTTGAACAAGCCGTTCACGCAAACAAAAGCAAGGAACGCCAAGCTGAGCGCCCAAAGATAGCTCAAGCGTTCCATCTCAATTCCGCTGAACAGGGTCACCTCTTCGCCGAATGTACTCTGAAGCGGCCCGGGCACCGGCAGGTAGAACGCCAGCCAGGTCACCACGGCGCCAGGCTGCTCAAATCCCTGGCCCTGAATGGGCCCATTGACTATCGTTTTAGGAAGGTCGAGGGCCATAAACATGAAAGGAAAGGATAAAAGCACCACAACCAGCACCCAGACCTGCTCCGGGCGGCTGTGCTTCCAAACATAACGAAATAGGCTTTTTTCCATAAATAACAGTACTTTCAACCAATTCGGCGGCGATTTGAGTGCAATTAGACATGACGGTTTGGGCCGGGTCAAAGTAAATGTCCCACAGCCCCTCCGGTTATTTGGATAAAAATTGCCACCCTTGGCAATCCGGCCTTTATTGATAGTCTTGGGATTTGTTATCCTGTCCGCCAAGGGGATGAACCAAAGGTCCCAGCCACTGTGGGGGCATATTCAGGTCAGCGGGATATTTCCGTTCAAATCAGGTGTTTAGATAAATGGCCGCGAAAAATCGAGGATCGCGCATCCTTATATACAGTCATGACACGTTTGGGCTTGGGCACTTGCGCCGCTGCCGGGCGATTGCCCATGCTCTTGTTGGCGAGTACAGCAATCTCTCGGTTTTGATTCTCACCGGCTCGCCGATCATCGGATCATTTGATTTCCGCGCCCGGGTCGATTTTGTCAGGGTTCCTGGGGTCATCAAGTTGCGAAACGGAAATTATACCTCCCTCAGCCTTTATATCGATATCGAAGACACCGTCCGCATTCGTGAGTCCATCATTCACCACACCGCAGACGTATTCGAGCCGGATATTTTTATTGTCGACAAGGAACCTCTGGGGCTCAGGGGCGAAATCGAGAACACCTTGCATATGCTGAAAGACCGCGGGACCCGGCTGGTGCTGGGCCTTCGCGATGTGCTCGACGAACCTGAATTGCTGCGACCCGAATGGGATCGCAAAGAGGCGATGCCGGCGCTGGAGAACCTTTATGATGAAATATGGATTTACGGGCACAAAGATATCTATCACCCACTCAGCGGCCTTGACCCCAGTGACGCGGTGCAGGCGAAAACCATATTCACCGGCTATCTGCCCCGCACACTGCCCGAACCCGAGCCCCTGGAGCACTGGCCGCAGATCGCCGAAAAACCTTTTGTTTTGGTCACCACCGGTGGCGGCGGCGATGGCGAAGGTCTGATCGACTGGGTCCTCTCGACCTATGAAACCCAGAAAAATCTTCCCCTACCGGCACTACTGGTCCTTGGCCCGTTCATGTCGGCGGATCACCAGGTCGAATTCCAGGCCCGTGCTTCCCTGCTGGATAATGTCGAAGTGATCGTCTTTCACAACCGCATTGAGCAATTAATGGCCCGTGCGCAAGCGGTGGTTGCCATGGGCGGCTACAATACCTTTTGCGAAGCCTTGACCCTGGACAAACCGACCTTGATTGTGCCTCGTATGGTGCCGCGGAAAGAGCAATATCTCCGGGCTGAAAAGGCCCACAAATTGGGGCTAATCCGCATGTTGATCGACCCGCAGGAAGCCGGGACCGGACAGCGTGACCCGGCGGTGATGGCCGCGGAACTGGTCGCATTGATGACCCAGAATAAACCTTCCCGGGCCGGGTATGGAAATGAGTTGTTGTCTGGTTTTGAAATCGTGCAGCGCCAGGTCAAACCCTGGTTGCACCGTGGCCGGAAAACCGCCAAAAAGGATGATGAAAAAGATCGTGTCTCCCGGAGCGCCAGTTGATTTTAGAGCACTTTCAGGAAAAGTGACCCCTGTTTTCCGCCCGAACTGATGCCAGGTCGAGAATTCGGAGACAACGCGTGAAAGAAAACCGCCCGCCCATAGCGGTTATACTCAAAGGTTACCCCCGCCTCAGCGAAACGTTTATCGCTCAGGAATTGCGCGGGCTTGAAGTGGCGGGCCAACCGCTTTTACTCATCTCCATGCGCCATCCCACCGATACCGCCCGCCACCCGGTCCATGATGAAATTGAAGCTCCGGTCAGCTACCTGCCCGAATATCTTTATCAAGAACCAATACGTGTTTTGACCGCCTGGTGGAATGTGCGCCGCCGCGGCGCCTACCGCAGGGTCCGGAACCTGTTCCTGAGTCACTTTATGAAGGATTTTACTCCTAACCGCGTCCGCCGGTTTGGCCAGGCGCTGGTTCTGGCTCATGAATTGCCCCAAGACGTCCGGCATATTCATGCCCATTTTCTGCACACTCCCGCAACAGTAGCCGACTATGCCGCCATGCTGACTGGTCGCGAGTGGAGCTACTCCGCCCACGCTAAGGATATCTGGCAGAGTGAGGAGTGGGAAAAACGCGAAAAACTTGGCCGTGCGCTGTGGGGGGTGACGTGCACTCGTTTTGGCTATGAGCACTTGCGTTCCCTGTTGCCTGCGGGGCGTGAAGACGACATCGAACTTGCCTATCACGGGCTTGATTTGAAACGCTTTCCCAAGCCCCCGGACAGAGAGGCCAACGCAAATGATGGTCGCGCCAATCCGGTGATTATCGCCTCGGTGGGCCGGGCGGTGCCCAAAAAGGGTTACGACATTGTGCTGGAGGCGCTGTCGCAATTGCCGGCGGATATGGCCTGGGAATTCCATCATGTCGGTGGTGGCCAGTTATCCAGAGACCTCAAGGCCCAGGCGAGCAGGCTGGGGCTAGCCGACCGGGTGACCTGGGCGGGCGCGCGGCCGCAAGGTGATGTCATCGCCTGTCTTCGTGGGGCTGATATTTTTGTCCTTGCCAGCCGCATTGCAGACGACGGAGATCGCGACGGGCTTCCCAATGTGCTGATGGAGGCTCAAAGCCAGGCTTTGCCGTGCGTCGCCACCAATATCGCCGGAATTCCGGAGTTCCTCATCGACGAGCGCACCGGACTTCTGGTGCCGGCGGAGGATGCGGCTGCTCTGAGCGCGGCATTGGCGCGGGCCATTGGCGACCCGGCCTTGCGCGTCAGACTTGGCAAGTCGGGATATCGGCGGCTGGTCGATGAATTTTCCTTTGATCATTGTTTTGCCCAACTCCAACGCCGTTTCGGGCTCGCCGCGGCGAGGGTCCCCTCAGACACAGGCAAGAGGCCGTAAGCCGTGCGGATTGCTTTTTATGCGCCCCTCAAGCCACCGGACCACGATGTGGCTTCCGGCGACCGGCGCATGGCCCGGGCGATCATTGCCGCGCTAAAATTAGCCCGCCATGATGTCGTGCTGGCGTCACGTTTGCAGGCCTGGTCCAGAATGCCGGCGGACCAGGAGCCCGTTCAGATTGCCGGGGCCAGGCAGGCAAACCTCCTAATCGATCAGTGGCGGGGCGAGAGCCAGCCCCCCGACCTGTGGATGACCTACCATCTTTATTACCGTGCTCCGGACTGGATCGGACCACCGGTATCCTTAGCTCTTGGCATCCCTTATGCCGTGGTTGAAGCCTCCTTTGCCATGAAACGCGCTTTGGGTCCCTGGGCGCGGGGGCATGACGCGGTTGCAGCCGCGCTGGCCCAGGCGGCGGTGGTATTTGCCCTTAAAGATGTCGATATCCCCGGTCTTGCCAAGGTTGAGGGGTTTGGCGCAAAAGTCATCTCCCTGCCGCCGTTCCTGGACGAGGCCGGAAAAGTGCCCGATGCTGAACCGAATCCGGGCCCGCCCGTCCTTCTGGCCGTCGCCATGATGCGGGTGCGGGCCAAACTCGACAGTTACAGGTTTCTGGCCACGGCGCTCCGGCCCTTGCTGAAACACAGCTGGCGCCTGCAAATTGCCGGCGACGGCCCGGCGCGGAGCGAGGTTGAAGCGGCATTTGCTGATTTCCCGCCGGGCCGGATAAAGTTTGTCGGCGCAAAATCGGCCCCCGAGGTGGCCGCCCTTTACGCCGCCGCCGATATATTCGTGTGGCCCGGCCTTCAGGAGGGCTTTGGCATGGTCTATCTGGAAGCCCAGGCCGCCGGGTTGCCGGTAGTGGCAACTGCCTCTGGCGGCGTGCATAATGTGGTGGTTGACGGGATTTCGGGCCGTCTGGTGTCCCCTGAAAATCCTGGCGCCTTTTCCCGTGCCATCGAAGACCTGCTAATCCGGCCTGAGGAACGCCGGTCTCTAGGGTTAAGCGCGGCGCGCTTTGTCAGCCAAAAACGCAATCTGGCCACGGCTGCGGAAATTCTGGACAAGGGTTTGCGGCAGATATTGCCCATAACCCGGAGAGGCGGATAATGCGAGTTTTGTTCTGGGTGACGCACCTGCTCGGTGTGGGACATTTCCATCGGGCGGTGCGCATGGCGCGGGCGATGCGGAAAATTGGCCTCAACGTCACACTGGTCAATGGCGGATTGCCGCTGGATAATGTGCGCCTGGGCGATTTCGACATAATTGACCTGCCGCCGGTGAGCAGCCCCGATACCAGCTATAAGCGCCTGGTTGACCCTGAGGGCCGCGGTGTGGACGATGCCTATATGGCGCGCCGTCGCGACAGATTGATCGAAATCGGCCGCGCCATCGAGCCGGACGGTATTTTGACGGAACTGTTTCCATATGGCCGTTGGAAATTCCGCCACGAACTTGCCGGGCTTTTCGACGATCAGCGCCTCAGGCCATCGCCGCCGGTGATTATCGGTTCCATTCGCGACATTATCGTCCCCCCCCGGAGGGATAAACGCCTTGACGGCATCCGCAAGCTGGTCAGCACCTATTTTGATCGCCTGCTTGTCCATGGCGATGCGGAATTTATCAAGGTCGAGGAAACCCTGCCGCTGGCGGCTGAATTTGCCGATATCACCACCTATACCGGCTATGTGATGCCGGACCTGGTGTCCCGTGGCGGCGAGGGGCCGGGGCGGGGCGAGGTCATCGTTTCGGCGGGCGGGTCGGCTTTTGGGAAACATTTGCTGGCAACGGCCATTGCCGCCCGTCCTGGAACCATACTGGCGAACCTGACCTGGCGGATACTGGTGGGCCAAAGGCTGGCGGATGTCGACTTTGAGGAGCTACGCGCTTCGGGGTCGGCCCAGGACGGCGTCATGGTCGAGCGGGCGAGGGCCGATTTTCCCGAAATGCTGTCCCGGGCGCGGCTGTCGATCAGCCAGGCCGGCTACAATACCACCACCGACATCCTCAACGCCGGTGTCGGGGCTGTTTTTACGCCGATGGCCGAGGCCGACCAGAGCGAACAATTGCTGCGGGTCAAAATGTTGTGCGCCCGTGGCCTGGCCGTGAGCGTTATGGACACCCCCCTTGATGCAGGCGCGTTGGCGCGCGGCGTAGACAAAGCGGCGGGCCTGCAAATTGATCACAGCCGGATGCCCAAATTCGGGGGCGCGGAAAAAACCGCCTCGTTAATAGCGGCGTTTATGTCCCCATAGAATCTGAACCGCGAATTTATAGGCCGTTCATCCGCCATACAGGGTGGGGAATCCTTTTTTTAAGGGCTGAAAGCGTCTACGATCTCGGCAACTGAGACAGGGGACGGGGAATTGGATCGCAAGGCTCAATCAAGTGCACCGCTGGAGCACCGCTATTCGCCGCGCGCGGCCTATGTCGCTGGCCTGCGGGCCCTAGCCGGTATAGCTGGGTCGGCGGCGCTGTGGGGCGTTGCCGGTGGTCTGACGATCGGCCTCATATCGCTTGCGGCAATTGCGGTGTTTCTGGCCTATGGCGTCATTGCCGTCAGGCGCTCCAAAGATGTTCTGGTGCTGTCGGACACCAGCATCGTCGTAAATGGCTGGCGGCGGCGAATTATTGAATTCGACCAAATGACGGTGGTACGCCTGGCCTATTATTCAACCCGCCGGGATGGGGAAAAGGGCTGGATGGAATTGACTGTCAAGGCTGGCGGGCAACGCCTGATGATTGAAAGCGAGATCGACGATTTCAACCGCATCGCCACCGCGATTTATGATGCGGCCATCAATAACACCATTACCCTGTCGCCGGTGAGCCAGCGTAACTTTGCCGTGTTGCTCGATGACAGCGTGTCGATAGGCCAGAAAACCGGTTACGCGGTTGTAAGGGCCGCAAGATGAAGCCGCTACTTTCAATTGAAAATCTCAGCGTTGAATTTGCCGCCCCCGAAGGTGTTATCAAAGCGGTGCGCGGCGTCTCGTTCCGGGTGCCAACAGGCAAGACCGTGGCACTGGTTGGCGAAAGTGGTTCGGGGAAAAGCGTTATCAGCCAGGCGATTATGCGCATTTTGCCCAAATCGGGGTCTATCGCTGGCGGGCGAATTCTGTTTGCCGATCCAGCTGCGGCAATGGGGGCTAACGCCCTCGACCTCACCGGGCTGGATGATCGCTCCGACGAGATGCGGGCCATTCGAGGTGGTCGGATATCGATTATTTTCCAAGAACCGATGACATCACTTTCACCGCTGCATACCATTGGCGACCAGATCGGCGAGGCCTACCGGCTGCATATGGGCGCCACGAGGAAAAAAGCGCTGGCGCGGGCGGTCGAAATGCTCGACCTGGTGGGTTTCCCCGACCCAAAGCGATCGGTTCACGCCTTTCCATTTGAGCTCTCCGGCGGATTGCGCCAGCGGGCGATGATTGCCATGGCGCTGATCTGCGAGCCGGCCCTTTTGATCGCCGATGAACCCACGACGGCGTTGGATGTCACGATCCAGGCCCAGATTCTCAGCCTCATCGCCGATCTGCAGAAAAAATTGTCGATGGCCGTCCTGATCATCACTCATGATCTTGGTGTCGTTGCCAATGTCGCCGACGAGATTGTGGTGATGTATCACGGCGAGATCATGGAAACTGGTGTCAAACAAGACATCTTCCGCAACCCTCAGCACCCCTACCTTACCGCTCTTCTGAAAGCTGTCCCCCATATTGGCATGGAGCCGGGTGAACGGCTCAAGGCCATCCGCGATATCAAACCGATGAGCGGGAGTTATTTCAATGGCGACGGGGCGGCGCCGTCTGCCGGGGGCGGAATTGTACTTGAGGTAAAAAATATTTCTAAAAGTTTTGGCCAGCGGCGGGGCGGTTTTTTTTCCGACGGCGCTCCGGAGAAAGTTGTTGCGGTCGATGATGTGAGTTTTTCGGTTCGTGCCGGAGAGTGTGTCGGATTGGTCGGAGAATCCGGTTGCGGTAAGACCACCACGGGTAAAATGATCATGCGGGCGGTTACCCCGGACCAGGGGCAGATCAAGTTTGCCCTGGGCGGAAGTGGGGTGCTGGATAACGTCTTCGATTTGTTGGACGATAAATTGCTTGAGTACCGGCGCAAGGTCCAGTTCATATTTCAGGATCCGTTTTCGTCACTCAATCCGCGCATGACGGTTTATGATATTCTGACCGAACCGTTGGTTATCCACGATATTGGCGATGATAGTGAAAGACGCCGGATCGCCACCGAGCTGATGGAAATCGTTGGGCTTGATCCGCGTTATCTGCGCCGCTACCCGCACTCGTTTTCCGGTGGCCAGAGGCAACGTATCGGCATTGCGCGGGCCCTGGCGCTCAAGCCGAAGCTTCTGATTTGCGATGAGCCGGTATCGGCGCTGGATGTGTCGGTTCAGGCACAGGTGCTCAACCTATTGAAGGATTTGCAGGCGCAGCTTGGCCTGACGATGATTTTTATCAGCCACAACCTTGCGGTTATCGACTATATGGCGGATCGTATTTTGGTAATGTGCCGTGGGCGGCTGGTGGAGTCAGCGCCAGGAGAAATTTTTTTCGCCAACCCCAGGCACCCTTACACCAACGCGTTACTGGCCGCGGTGCCGACGCTGGATCCCGATGCATCGCTGGATTTTCTGGCTCTGAAGGAAATCCGGGACTCCGATCCGGCGCTATGGCCGGCGCCTTACGGCCTCAAAGCTGGAGAACCGGCCTTGCAGGTTGAGGTCGAACCCGGCCATAAAGTACTGCAAAGCCAAAAGACCGCGCAAGACGGTCCGTAAAACCAGACCAACGAGTTAAGGTCGGTATAAAATATGAAAGAGGGAAGAGCATAATGGGAGTGTCGGGTGTGAAGCCAATGCGGCGAGCATTGACAGTGATGATGGGAGCATTGCTGTCGATTTGGATCACGGCGCCGGGCAATGCGGCCAACGAACCGCCGGAAATTGCCGAGGCCGTAAAAGCAGGCAAAATGCCCGCCGCCCAGCAACGCCTGCCGTCCGAACCTCTGGTCGTCGATCTTGCCGCCATGGGTCTTGAGCCCGGGCGCCACGGCGGACGGCTTCGCACTCTGGTAGAAAAGGCCAAAGGCATCCGCTACATGTCGGTTTATGGCTACGCCCGACTTGTTGGTTATGACCGGGACCTCAATCTCAAGCCTGACCTGCTCAAGGAGGTTAAGGTTGAGGAGGGTCGGATATTCACGCTGACCTTGCGCAAAGGTCATAAATGGTCCGATGGCGCGCCCTTTACCTCGGAGGATTTCCGCTACTACTGGGAGGATGTCGCCAATAATAAGGAGCTGACACCTTCGGGCCCCGATGCTGCCCTGCAATTGGATGGCGAAGTGCCGAAATTCGAGGTTATCGATGCGTTGACCATTCGGTATACCTGGTCAAAACCCAACCCCAATTTTCTGCCGCTGCTGGCCCAGGCGCGCCCGCCCTATATTTACCGGCCGGCCCATTACCTGAAGCAATTTCACATAAAATACGGTGACCCGGAGATTATTGCCGCTGGCGTAAAGGAAGCCAATGTGCGGATCTGGGCGACGTTGCACAATCGCCGTGACAATATGTACAACAACGACAATCCCGACTTGCCGACATTGGACCCATGGGTCAACTCTACCACACCGCCATCAACCCG
>QILX01000018.1 GCA_003232175.1 Hyphomicrobiales bacterium
CAGCCCTGGCCGAAAAAACTCTTCTCCCGAGCGAACGTTCGGTCAATAAACTGATCGACAAAGACAAAATGTCCCGGCTCCAGCTCCTCGCGAAACGAACCCACCGCCGATACCGAAATGATATCGGTGACGCCGGCGCGCTTCATGGCATCGATATTAGCGCGGTAGTTGATATCCGAAGGTGACAGGACATGGCCGCGCCCATGACGGGGCAGGAAGACCATGTCCAGCCCGTGCAGGCGGCCAAAACGAAGCGCGTCGGATGGTGCCCCCCAGGGGCTCGCCACCGCCTTCTCATGAACGTCCTCCAGCCCCGGCAGATCATAGATGCCACTGCCGCCAATGATGCCCAGAACGGTTTTGGTCATATGAGGTGTTCCTCCGCTTCGGGCTGCCATTGATAAATCACCGATGCCAGCATGAGTACCAAAAAGTCAACCAAACCGGCACTTTGCACAAGTATATTGCGAATGAGGTCGCGGTTTGCTCCCCTTCCCCCACAGATGGGTCACAGCATCTTAATGTCTGTCTCCAAAAAACTGGAACCGGTTTTGGGAAAAAAACATGACCAGACAAGAACCTAAAGCTACGACGCCAAATCGAATGATCGCGATATGCTTTAAGGCCTTAGTTGATTAAACCGACCCAGGGCCGCCGATGATAGGTCTCGGGTCAAACGGGCGGCTGTGGTTTGGTTGGCCAGCGCGGCGGACTGACCGCAGTAATGGGCGCTGAAGTCCCTGTTGCCGGTGGATTCCGCCGCATTTCTGAGCCCCGCCAAGGCTTTGAAGCCTTTTGGAAAGGCGGCGGGTTCCTTTGCCATGGGGCCAAGTTCGCGCACGACCCGGTTCACCAGGCAGCGCGTCGGACGACCGGAGACGATATTTGTCAACACGGTGTGCTCGTTTTTTACCCCTTGCAGGGCGCCGCGGTACACATCGCTGATAGTCGCCTCCCTGGTATACAGATAAGCGGTACCAATCTGAACGCCGCTGGCGCCTAGCGCAAAGGCCGCCGCGATGCCACGGCCGTCCGCGATACCGCCGGCTGCGATCACCGGAAGCTTTATCGCATCGGCGATCTGGGGCACCAGAGCCATGGTGCCTATCTGGGTCAATGGATCGTCGGTCAAAAACATGCCCCGGTGGCCTCCCGCTTCAATTCCTTGCGCGATGACTGCATCACACCCGTTTTCCGCCAGCCATATGGCCTCGCGGACCGTTGTCGCGGTGCTCAGAACCTTGGCGCCCGTTGCCTTTACCCGATCAACCAGATCCGAAGAAGGAAGACCGAAGTGAAAGCTGACCACGGCGGGTTTTGCGCGCTCCAGAACCGTGCAGCGCGAATCATCAAAAGGCTCGATCAGGCCCGTGACAAGTTCCGGCGGCGGCTGAATTTCCATTTCATCGAAATACCCGGACAATGTCCGCAGCCATCTGGCATCCCGTTCCGGTTGAGCCGTGGGTGGATCGTTGGTGAAAAAATTGAAATTGAGTGGTCTTAAAGTTGCTTGTGACGCAGCTTCTAAGGTTTTCTCAAGCGTTGCGGCGTCCATCAGCGCGCAGCCCACTGACCCCAGCCCGCCGGCCCCGCTGACCGCCAGCGCCATTTCCAGGCCGCCGGAACCTGCCATGGGGGCCTGAATGATGGGCAGATCAATTCCCGCGAATTCAATTAATCCGTTGTCCGGCCACATGGCATTGTCCCAAATGATTCAACGAACGGAGCTGGGCGCGCAGCCCGGCCCTACCGGTTCAGGAAAACAACGACTGGTTGTGCCGAAAACTGTATTTCAACACGAAATGGGGTCAATGGTCTGGTTTTGCCTGCCCACTGAAAGGAGGCGGGCCACAAGTTCAGTGTTTTACCCGGGACCAGATTTTTTTCTTGGTGGCGTAGAACAGCCCGGCGAAGATTATCAGGAAAATGATGACCTGGAAGCCCATGCGCTTGCGCGCTTCCAAATGCGGTTCGGCAGCCCACATCAGGAAGGCCGAAACATCACGGGACATCTGTTCGACCGATGCTTTGGTGCCGTCATTAAATTCCACGCCGTCTTCGAACAGCGGCGAGGGCATGGCGATCTGGTGTCCGGGGAAGACTGTGTTGTAGCTCAACCCCTCCAGGAGGTTGAATTCCGCCGGCGCTTCATTGTAACCGATCAACAGAGCATACAAATAGTCGGCGCCCTGCTCCTGATACCCGGTGAACAGATCAAACAACCAGTTCGGAAATCCGCGTTTATAGGTCCGCGATTTAGCGATAACCGACAGGTCGGGGGGCATCGCGCCGCCATTGGAAGCCCGTGCCGCGTTGTCGTTGGCAAAGGGCGACGGCATGAGGTCACTTGGCAGGCCGGGCCGTTCGAACATGTCGCCGGCCTCGTCCGGGCCGTCGATGACTTCGACATCCGCCGCCAGGGCCTTGACCTCCTCAAGGGAGAATTCCGGTCCGCCGGGCTCGCCCAGGTTGCGGAAATAAACATATTCCAGTGAATGGCAGGCGGCGCAGTTTTCCTTGACGATCTGGAAGCCGCGCTGCAGTTGCGCCCGGTCAAATGTGCCGAAAAAGCCGCCAAAAGACCATTTCTGGGTTTCGACCTTGCCGCTACCGGATTCCGCCTGTGCCGGCCCGGCCAGGGCCAGCGCCAAGACTATACCAAGCGAAAGACATGCCGACCTGATTGCCATTGAGATACGTCCTGGGGCGGTGTGTACTGAAAATTTCATGTCCTCACCCCTTGGTCTCAGGCGACGCGGCGGAACCACTCGGCGCGCCACCGGCGGCGCTGCCAAGCACCGATTTTGTTATGCTTTCGGGCAAGGGTCTTGGCGTCTCCAAAAGGCCGATCAGCGGCAGGATTAAGAAGAAGTGGGCAAAATACCAGGCCGTGGCGATGCGCGAAATCAGGAGGTACCACCCCTCCGGTGGCTGGGAGCCCAGATAGCCCAGAATGAGGAACACAATGATGAAGATCCAGAAAAACTGCTTGTAGATCGGCCGGAACACCGCCGAGCGCACCTTGGACCGGTCAAGCCACGGCAGCATGGCCAAGACGGCGATGGAGCCGAACATGGCGACTACGCCGCCGAGTTTGTCCGGGATGGCGCGCAAGATGGCGTAGAACGGCAGCAGGTACCATTCAGGCACGATATGGGGCGGGGTGGACAGCGGGTCCGCCGGAACATAGTTGACCGCATCGCCGAGGATGTTGGGATTGAAGAAGATGAAGTAGGCAAAAAGGATCATGAACACCACCACCGCAAAACCGTCCTTGACGGTGTAATAGGGGTGGAAGGGAAGTGTATCTTCCTTGTCCTTCACCGAGACCCCGGTGGGATTGTTGCTTCCGGGTACGTGCAGGGCCCAGATGTGCAGGATCACCACGCCAACGATCATGAACGGCAGCAGATAATGCAGCGAGAAGAACCGGTTCAGTGTCGGGTTGTCGATGGCAAAACCGCCCCACAGCCACTCGGTCACGCCGGTGCCGATCAGCGGTATGGCGCTGAACAGGTTGGTGATCACCGTGGCGCCCCAGAAGCTCATCTGGCCCCACGGCAGCACATAACCCATGAAGGCGGTGGCCATCATCAGCAGATAGATGATCACCCCGAGGATCCACAATATCTCGCGCGGGGCCTTGTAGGAGCCGTAATAAAGGCCGCGGCCCATATGGATGTAAACGGCAAGGAAGAACATCGATGCGCCGACCGAATGGGAATAGCGGATCAGCCAGCCGTAATTGACGTTGCGCATGATGCGCTCGACCGAACCGAAGGCAAAATCGACATGAGGGGTGTAGTGCATCGCCAGGATGATGCCGGTGATGATCTGGGTAACGAGCAAGAACGACAGGATGCCGCCGAAGGTCCACCAGTAATTGAGATTCCGAGGGTTGGGAAAATCGACAAAACTGTCATGCATCAGCCGCATGATCGGCAGGCGTTCATCGAACCAGCGTGCAAAACCGGAGCCAGGTGTATAGGTGGATTGTCCGCTCATGTCTGGCCCCTCAACCGATCTTGATGCTGGTGTCGGTCAGAAAGGCGTAGGGCGGCAAATAAAGATTTTTCGGCGCCGGGCCTTTGCGAATTCGTCCTGCAGTGTCGTAGTGGGAGCCGTGGCAGGGACAGAACCAGCCGCCATACTCGCCACGCTCATCGCCAATGCTCTGGCCTTTTGGGATGCAGCCCAAATGGGTGCAGATGCCAATAACGATCAGCCATTGGGACCGTTCGATACGGGCCATGTCAGTTTCCGGGTCGGGCAGAATATCAAGCGGGGTCTCTTCCGCTACCCTGATCTCCTCCGCCGTGCGGTGGCGAATAAAAATCGGCTTGCCCCGCCACATGACGGTAATCGCCTGCCCGACTTCAACCGCCTCGAAATCTACTTCAATCGACGACAGCGACAACACCGAAGCATCGGGGTTCATCTGATCGATCAGCGGCCAGGCGATGGCGCCAATACCAACAACGCCCATTGCGCCGGTGGCAACAAAGAGAAAGTCGCGTCGGGTTTCATCAACAGTATCGGATTGTGCCACTAAAAGTCCCCCGCGGCCCCCTCATCTGGACCATTGCTCCGTGGCCCCTTCAACGGGCCAGTTTTCAGCTCCCGAGCCCCTCGCCCGTCAAACCAGGCGTTGGCCAATCAACTTCGGGTCATGCTTGGCTGATTCGCAACGCAAATAGCAAGAGACGGTTGCAATATCGATACGTATTCACCACTCGCCAGCGAGTGGTTTTTGCACCGATCAACCGCCGCTGTCCACCCTTTTTCGCCAACGGCCATGCCGCCGGCGGCGTCTTGTCGCAAAACACCCTGCGGAGTTTCACATTTAGACAGCGCCAGCCCGCGCTTTCACCGGGCTGGCCATAAAGGAACCCCTCGTGGATGGCTGGACAAGGTGCCAAGCCGGTGTCATTTGTTTGAAGCCAAAACGCCTTAGCCCGGCAGCTGAAACCCCGGGGTGGAGGATGCCGTTGCAAGCTCGGCCTTATTCATTTCCGCTTCGATACCGCCAAACAGCGGCGTGGACAGATAGCGCTCACCGGTATCGGGCATCATGCATAGAAAATTAGCGCCCTGAGGCGCGTCGGCCGAGACTTTCAGCGCCCCGGCAAGGGTCGCGCCGGCGGAGATGCCGACAAATATGCCCTCTTTCTGCGCCAGATCGACGGCACATTTTAATGCCTCGGGACCGGCAATGGTGACGGTTTGGTCAATGAGCTTCATGTCCACGGCATCGCCGGTGATCTTGGGGATAAAATCCGGGCTCCAGCCTTGCATCGGGTGAGGGGAAAACGAGGGGTGGCTTGCTGCGGCGGAGCCGTCGGGGTTGCGCTCCTGGGACGTGCCGCTGCTCAACATCGGCGCCAGTTCGGGTTCGCAGACGATGACCTTGGTGTCGGGTCGCTCTTTGCGCAGCACCCGGGCAACACCTTGCAAGGTGCCGCCGGTGCCAAAGCCGGTCACCCAGTAGTCGAGGCTCTCGCCGTCGAAATCGGCCAGGATCTCGCGCGCCGTGGTGCGCTCATGGACTTCGGGGTTAGCGGGGTTTTCAAATTGCTGGGTGAAATACCAGCCATGTTTTTCCGCCAGCTCAACGGCCTTCTTGACCATGCCGGTACCCTTTTCCTTGGCCGGGGTCAAAATCACCTGGGCGCCGAGGTACCGCATCAACTTGCGCCGCTCGACGGAAAAGCTTTCCGCCATGGTCACCACCAGCGGATAGCCCTTGGCGGCGCAAACCATGGCCAGACCAATGCCGGTATTGCCGCTGGTCGCCTCGATGACCGTCTGGCCGGGCTTCAACTCGCCGGATGCCTCCGCCGCCTCGATCACCCCCAGCGCCAGCCGGTCCTTGACCGAGCCCAGCGGGTTGAAGGCCTCGATTTTCACATAGATGTTGACGTGGGCAGGAGCGATTTTATTGAGCTTTACGACCGGCGTATTGCCAATGGTTTGAAGAATGTTTTCGTATCTGCGGCCCATGGCCATCCCTCCTGGATTTCATCAAAATTTATGCAGCGCATAACAGCGACGTCTGAAATGCCGATATGTGACTAAGTTTTGCCGCCGCAACATAACGAACGCATGACAGTTTATCTATGTTTACCAGGACCGACTTCAAGTCATGGGGCAAAGTTCTGCGCTCACGCTACTTCGTGCCGATCTTCCTGGGCAATCAGGAAGCCGCCAGATTGCCGTGACCACAGCCGGGCGTAGAGCCCGTCTTGCGCCAGCAATTCGCTGTGACTTCCTTCCTCGACAATGGCGCCGCCATCAAGAACCACCAGCCGGTCCATGGCTGCGATAGTCGAAAG
>QILX01000059.1 GCA_003232175.1 Hyphomicrobiales bacterium
GAATCGATCCACGTGCCGCGCTTGACCGCCGCGACCACGCCAAGCGGCACGCCGATGAGGACACCGATCAGCGTCCCAAGCGACGAAAGTTCCAAGGTGGCGGGGAACACCCGCCTGATGTCTTCAATGACCGGACGGCCGTTCAGATAGGACTGGCCAAAATCGCCCCGCACCACATCCCACAGATAATAAAGGAACTGGATGAATATCGGCCGATCGAGCCCCATGGCCCGGTAGGCGGCGTCATAGGTCTCCCTGGTGGCGCGCTCGCCGACAACCGAGATGACCGGGTCGATGGGCATGACGCGCCCGATGATGAAGGTAATGAACAACAAGCCCAGCATGGTGACGGCGATGGTGCCAAGTACCCTGGCAATTTTTTTTGCCAACGCAAAAAGGGGCAGCGGTTGCCGCCCCTTCGAGGTTTCGAATGTCGCCGCCATCTGGTGCTGATTTCAGCCTATTTGGTAACCGGCCAATAGGACACAGCCGTAATGGCGCTGCCGAGCTTCAGGTTTTTGACGCTGTCTTTACGGCCAATCTGTTCAATCCTCTGAAACATGATGGCAAACGGCGCCCGTTTTTGATGCTCGCGCTGGATGGCCTCGTACATTGCCTTACGCTTGTCACGATCACCTTCAACGACAGCGGCCAGGACCGCAGCGTTCATGTCGCCCGGATCCCAGGCATTGCGCCAGGCCAGAAGGCCAGTGGCTTTCACCTCGTCAGAATTATCCGGATTGAAGGCGAATGTACCGGCATTGGTCTGCGGATCGGGATAGTCCGGTCCCCAGGCGCCGATATACATATCAAGTTCGCGGGCCCTATAGCGGGTCAGAACCTGTTTGCCGGTGCCGATGGTGATATTCAGCGTGATCCCGGCCTTGGCGAAGGTATTCTGCAGCGACTGGGCGATTTCAACCCGTTCCTGGGCCTCGCGGACCCCGACGCCGATTTCAAAGTTGCCAACGCCGGCCTCCTTGAGCAGCGCCTTGGCCTTGTCGACATTCAGAGAATAGGGCTTATCGTCGATTTCACCCAGATAGGTGCGGGGCAAAAAGGCCTGGTGCACCTTGTACTGACCGTTCAGGAAGCTGTTCTGCATACCCTCGTAGTCAATCAGATATTTTATCGCCTCAATAACCTTGGGCTTGGACAGGTTTGGGTTTTTCTGGTTGAGCGAGATGTACATCAGCCGACCGCGAAGCTCGCTGTCGACGGTGACGCCATCCTTGCCCGTGATACCGGCAATGTCCTCAGGATTGAGATTGCGGGCGACATCGACATCGCCTTTTTCCAGCAAAAGACGCTGGGTGGCGCTTTCCTGAATGTGGCGCACGATGACGCGTTTCATCGCCGGGGCGCCTTTGTAGAAATCCTCATTGGCGACCAGCGTGACTGACTCAGCGGGTTTCCAGCTTGAGACCTTGTATGCACCGGACCCGGCCGAGTTGGTCTTCAGCCAGTTATTGCCCAAATCGCCGTCTTTTTCGTTGGCCATGACGAGTTTTTTATCGACGATGCCGCCAATAGTGGAGGTCAGGCAATTGAGAATGAATGAGGTGGCATAGCGCTTGTCGGTAGTGATTTTCAGCGTATTGCCTTCAGCGACGATGGTGTCCTTGACGTTTTCCGGCGTAAAACCGAACTGGGTGAGAATAAAGGACGGGGTTTTGCCTAAGGTAATCGCCCGGCGCAGGGAAAATTCCGCATCCTCGGCGGTGACCGGATTGCCCGAATGAAAAGTGACACCCTCACGCATGGTGAAGGTAATGGTGCGGCCGTCTTCGGAAACCGTCCAGCTGGCGGCGAGATCGGGCTCGTACCCCTTGTCAAGATCAAGCGGGTCGAAATTGACCAGTTTGCCATAGACGTTGCGGCTGACATCGCTGCCGGCGAATTCGAAGGATTCAGCCGGGTCAAGCGTGGTGATATCGTCGATCCGGTTGGCGATTACCAGCATATCGGCCGGCGTCTGGGCTATCGCTTCCATGACCGGCAAGGTGGCGATCGTGGCGGCAACGCCAAACACGGCCCCCATCATCAGACGTTTCATGTGTTTCATTACGCGAAATCCTCTCCCGTTTTTTTGTGATTTTCTGTAATACCGAATTTGCGCCCGTCCCGGCGCTTGGTCTAGGTCCCCCAGGTTGTTTTTAGTACACGCAGCCAATTCCCGTAGCAAATTTTCGCCACAAGTTTTTCCCCAAAACCAGAATCGACCATGGCCTGACGAAGACCGGACAGACCAGATGCATCACCGATTTTTGCCGGGATGACCGCCCCGTCGAAGTCAGATCCCAAGCCTATGCGATCTTCACCAACAATGGCAATCATATGATCGATATGACGCAGAATTTGGCTGAGCGGCACATCGGTGCGCATCTGCCCGTCCTGACGCAGGAAGGCCACGGCGAAATTAACGCCGACCATGCCGTCGCTCTGGGCGATGGCTTCAAGCTGGCGGTCGGTCAGATTACGCGAATGGGGGCTCAGGGCATGGGCGTTGGAGTGGGTGGCGACGAGGGGATGTTTGCTGTGTTTGGCCACGTCCCAGAACCCTGCCTCGTTCAAATGTGACAGGTCGATCAAAATTCCCAGTTCATTGCATCTAGCGACCAGGGCAAGTCCCGGCTCAGTCAGCCCGCCGCCAATATCGGGAGAGGATGGATAGCGGAAGGGCACGCCCTCGCCAAATATAGTCGACCGGCTCCAGACCGGGCCCAAAGACCGCAGGCCGGCACGGTAAAGGACATCCAATGCATGAAAATCCGCATCGATGGCTTCCGCCCCTTCGATATGAAAAATGGCGGCCATTTTTCCGGTATCAAGGCATTTGCGGATATCAGCCGCCGTCGTGCAGATCTTCAGCGCGCCAAGCTCCTCGAGCCGGTGCAGGATCGCCGCCTCGGCCAATACCACGGCCAAGGCCTCGGCCTGATTGATCGTTGCTGGCAACGGCAGATCATATTCTGCTTTGCACATCTCCCTCATCCGGTCATCGATATTGTCCGGCGACGGAACCCAGATGGCAAAAAAACCGCCCCCAAACCCCCCCGCCGCGGCTTTGGCAAGGTCGATATGGCCGTTGCGGCCTGAAAGGAAACTCGGTGCCGCATCAAGCCCCCCGGCATTGAGCAGCCGGGTCAGAACATCGTTGTGCCCGTCAAAGATCGGCGGTGTTTGCAATTCCATTTGGCGCAAAAATCCTCAATTCAAACCAGCATCTGTACCTCTGTCACCTTGGCATTGAATCTCAAAATGCGCCACCGCGCGATTTGAACCTGAAGCCATATCGCCCCCGGGGCAGTGCATTGGCGCCATTGCACCTGGCGCTTTATGACGGTCCTGGCTTAACCTTGGCGGCTCCGGGTCATACAAATGGTTGGTCAAATGTTTCAGGTGTTGGGAAATCGTACCTTTTTTCGGCTGTTTTCGGCTCAGGTCTTTTCCTTGCTGGGCAGCGGATTGATGACCGTGGCCCTGGCGCTCATCGCCTATGAGCTGGGCGGCGACCGCGCCGGGTTAATTCTGGGAACGATCTTTACCCTCAAGATGATCGCCTATGTCGGTTTTGCCCCCCTGGCCTCGGCGCTTACCGGGAAAGTCCCCCTAAAACCGCTTCTAATCGGGCTGGATCTGATCCGGGTGGGGCTTGCCGCGCTTTTGCCATTTGTCGATGAGTTATGGCAGGTTTATCTCCTGGTGTTCCTGTTTCAGCTGGGTTCGGCTGCGTTTACCCCGGCTTTCCAGAGTCTCATTCCGGAAATTGTAACCAGCGAAAAGCGTTATACCGAGGCTTTGTCGCTGTCGCGCCTGGCCTATAATCTGGAAACCATGTTCAGCCCGGTCCTTGCGGGTCTGCTGCTTTTTGTACTTGTCCCGTCCCAGATTTTCTTTGGCACCGCGCTGACCTTTATCGTTTCGGCGCTGCTGGTTTTCACATGTAAATTGCCTTCAAATATCGCCAGCACCGGGGAGACTTTCGGCAAGCGCCTGAGCAAGGGTTTTACCATTTATCTGCGCACACCGCGCTTACGCGGGCTACTGAGCCTCAACATCGCCATTGCCCTGGTCGGGTCCTGGGTCCTGGTGAATTCGGTTGTCTATTCGCAAAACCTTGCGGGCAGCGATGCCCAGACCTTCACCCAACTGATGGCGACATATGGGTTTGGCGCCATTGTCGGCGCGCTGAGCGTTCCCCGACTGCTGCGGAAATTTGAAATCCGCGGCATCGTCTTGTCCGGCGCGGCGCTGCTGGGCGGCCTGCCTCTGCTGATATTTTTGGAGCTTTCGCTTGCCGGAAACCTCGCCCTGTGGGGCGCATTGGGGTTCGCTACCTCCGTGGCCCTGACCCCGGGCGGTCTGGTCCTGACGCGGTCCGCAATCGGCAATAACCGGCCGGCGATCTTTGCGGCACAATTTTCGCTGTCCCATGGCGGGTGGCTGCTGACCTACCCGCTGGCCGGGTGGCTGGGGGTTGTCGCGGGCCTTGAGGCGGCGCTGGCGATCATGACGCTTGGTTCGTTGTGTTTTACCGCATTTGCCTTCTGGCTATGGCCGGTCGACGATCCTTTGGACCGGCTTCACACCCACGACGAAAATGTCACCGATCATGGCCGGGGCGAAACACCGGAGGGCCCGCGGCATCAGGCTCCGTTCTCTCACAAACACGCGTTTTACATCGACGACCAACACCCAAGATGGGAGATGGGTAAATGAAAATTACAATGACGTTGTGATTTAACCAACTTGATAACATTCATTATTTTCGAGAACACAGCCGAAAATTTTTTAGAACTATTGCTTTCAATAAACAATCACTGCCGAGACTTACAACTTTAATAGTTGCTGTTTTGAGTTTATTCGTATCGTTATGTATAAAGGAAATATTTTTCGCAAATAGATATGAGTTTACAATTTCTCGATCTGCTGTTTCCACACAATATCTAAAGTGTCTCTTTCCTGAAAGTTTGGCTATTTCGGGTTGAAATATCACATTCGCTCTGTCAGTCTTGCCGGCTGAGAACACAACCGGGAAATCCCGGAATAATAACAAATTCGGGGAAGCGGGGCATGGGGCAACCCGAGGGAACGTCTATCTATTTTCAGATCAGGCGCCTGTTTAATTCTCCAGAACGGCTGCTGGCGGTGTTTTTTCTCGGCCTGCTGTCTTTACTGGTCATAACGCCTCTTATCGAGATTTTTTGGGATGCCCTGAGCTACCAGGAATATGACCTTGCCTATCGTCCCGATGCCGAGGTCGGCGGCTTCACCCTGTTTCATCTTGAACGGGTCTTTACCGGGCGCCTGTCCAGGGCGCTGTTTTACAAGCCCCTGGTCAACTCGCTGATGATCGGCGTCGGCGTCACCGTTTTGGCGGTTTCCATGGGCTCGGCGCTGGCCTGGCTGATGGTGCGTACCGACCTGCCCTTTCGCGGATTTTTCGGCGCCATGGCGGTGGTGCCCTACATGATGCCGTCCTGGGTGCTGGCGCTGGCGTGGATGACGATGTTCAAGAACGACCGCATCGGTGGTTCGGACGGTCTGTTCACCTTCTATTTCGGCGTCCAGCCGCCGGACTGGATCGCCTATGGCATGCTTCCCATAATCATCACCCTGTCGCTGCATTATTACGCCTATGCCTATCTTCTGGTGTCCGGGGCCCTGCTGACGGTGGATTCCGAGCTTGAAGAGGCCGGCGCGATCTGCGGGCTGTCCCGGTCTCAGCAGCTGTGGCGCATTACAGCGCCGTTGTTGCTGCCGGCGATCGGCTCGGCGGTGGTGCTGACTTTCATTCGTATTCTGGGCACCTTCGGCACACCGGCCCTGCTCGGTTTGCCGGTACGATTTTTTACCTTTTCCACCCAGATCTTTGTCTCGCTGAATGCCGGTAGCACCGGGGACGGTTATGTTCTGGCGGTGGTTCTGGTGCTCATGGCCATAGTGTTCATTTACATCAACACCCGCCTTCTGGGGGTGCGGCGCTCATTCGTGACCGTGACCGGCAAGGGGTTCCGCCAGCGCCGTATTCCGCTGGGCCGCTGGCGCATGCCTCTGGCCATTTTGATCGGCTTTTTCATCGTATCCACGGTCTTCGCTCCGCTGATCCTGCTCGCCTGGGAGTCTTTGCTGATCACTCCCGGCGAATACGGCCTGGGCAAACTCACCTTGCATTTCTGGATTGGCGAGGCTGGCGAGGACTTTGTCGATGGCGACGCCGGTGTCTTGCGCAACGACCAGATCCTTGCCGCACTGTGGAACAGCTTGAGGCTTGGGTTTTTCGCCGCCGGGATCAACGGCGTTGCTGGCCTTTTGATCTCGTGGCTCGATGATGTCCAGGGGCCTGGAAAGCATTGCCTTTGCGCCCTACATCTTCCCCTCCATCGCCCTTGGCGCCATTTATTTAGGGATTTTTTCCACCAGCTACGGCCCCATGCCGGCGCTTTACGGCACCTTTGCCCTGCTGGTCCTTATCACCACGGTCAAGAACCTGCCCTTTACTTCGCGGACCGGAATATCGGCGCTGTTACAGATCGATAAATCACTTGAGGAGGCCGCCCGGGTTCAGGGAATTTCCTGGATCAAGCGCATGTTTCACATCATCATTCCAATGTCCACCAGCGGCCTGGTTGCCGGCATGATGCTGACCTTCATCACCGCCATGCGCGAGCTGTCACTAATTATCTTGCTGCTGACCCCGTCCACTATGGTCATGACCGGCCTTATCTTTGGTTATGAATCCGAGGACAAGGTCCAGCACGCCGGAGCGGTGACCCTGATACTTGTCTTGATAATTATTGGCGTTAATCTGCTGGTTCGCCGGTTCTTTGGCGATGGTCTCACCAGCTTGCGCCAATCTTGATAAAAACGCCTTAAAACAACATGGGAGGAAATATCGATGACTTTGAGTAAAACCCTGAAAACCCTGGCGATCAGCGCCGGGCTCGGCCTGATGCTGGGCGGCCTTGCGCAAGGCCAGATGGCCACGCAGCCCACCCCGCCGCCGGAAATGGATGCCTGGCTGAAGGCGGCCAAGCTTGGATCTTACGACACCGGCAAGCATGACTGGGCTGAAATTGAGAAGTTGGCCATTGAAGAAGGCGAGGTCATCATCTATTCGGCCTCATCGCGCATGGGCAAGGTGGCCTCGGCGTTCATGGAAAAATATCCCGGCATCAAGGCAACGTCCTATGATCTGGGCTCGGTGAAAACCATCGAAAAAACTGTTCGCGAGCAAAACGCCAACTTATTTAATGTCGACATCGTCACCACCGGTGGCTCGGGCCAGGTGATCCATGAGCTGTGGGCCAAGAACCGCATCGTCAATTTTGTACCCGACATGTTCTACGACCGCATTCCGGCGGAGAACCGCGAGCCGGTGCTGATCCGGGTGCTTGAAGCGGTGGTGTTCATGTATAATGGCGAGGCCTATCCGGACCAGCCGCCGGTCAAGAATATGTGGGAGCTGACCGAGGCGCCCTGGAAGGGCAAGGTGGTGATGAAAGACCCCTTGCAATCGCTGACCAATTATATGGGTGTCGCCACGCTGGTGCAGAATGCCGACGAGCTGGCCGCGGCCTACAAACGATATACAGGCAAGGACATCGTGCTCTCTGACGGTGTGCCTGATGCGGGGTACGAGTACATCTACCGCCTTTTACGCAACGATCTGGTGATCCTGAAATCAGGCTCCAAGTCCGCCGCGGCTTCGGGCAAACCGGGACAGGCAAAACCGCCGACCTCTTTTGGCGCCATGACCTATTACCGCTACAATTTCTCCAGGGGTCTGGTGAACGCGTTCTACAAGGACATCGACCCGGCGGCCAAGATCATCTACCCGACCTATACGGCAATCGCCCGCCAGGCGCCCAATCCCAACGCCGCCAAGCTTTTCACCGCGTTTTTGCTCGGCAGCACGGAATTGACCGCCGATACCAAGCTGGAGAAACCCTACAAGGAAGGCCGCAGCGCCGAATTGCTCCTGGGCCTTTTGCCCTATTTTGAGCCCGGCTCGAAAAGCCCGCGCGACGATGTGCCCTTCCCCGAGGGCGGCGACGCCTGGGATGCCATGAAAGCCTGGACGGTTGACCCTGATTTCATGTTCCGCGAAGGACCAAAGGTTCGTGATTTCTGGATCCAGGAATCCGCCGGCTAAAACCTAACAACCAACCCTGGAAGCCGCAATTTCCGGCTTCCAGGGACTTCGCTTTCAAAAACTACGGCGCCATCCTCGATCCAGCCGGATCGGATTGCGCCATTGTGGGGGACAATCACACCGTGCAGACCGTTCAACTCGCCGCTGTCGAAAAAAGCTATGGCCGCGAGAGGGCAGTGGCGCCAATCGACCTGACCATTGATCCTGGGTCTTTTGTAACCATCCTGGGGCCTTCGGGCTGCGGAAAAACCACTTTGCTGCGTTTGATCGCCGGGCTTGAAGAACCCGACGGAGGTGAGATTCAACTAGGCGGCGTAATGGTGTATTCGCGCCTGGGCGGCGTCGCCATACCGCCTGAGAAGCGCGGCATCGGCCTGATCTTTCAGAGTTACGCCCTGTGGCCGCATATGACCGTCGAGCGTAATGTCACCCTGGCGCTGAAGGAACAAAAGCTTCCCGCCGCTCAAATCGAGGACCGGCTTCTTCACGCCCTCAAAATGGTGCAGATGGACGAATACCGCCACCGGTTCCCTTCCGAGCTGTCAGGCGGCCAGCAACAACGCGTCGCGGTGGCGCGGCTCATCGCCATGCGTTCGACCATCCTTTTAATGGACGAGCCGCTTTCCAACCTTGACGCCATGTTGCGCACCGACATGCGCACCGAAATGAAACGCCTGCACAACCAGCTGGAAGCCACCACCGTCTATGTGACCCACGATCAGGTCGAGGCCCTGACTCTGTCCGACAAAATCGTGGTGATGAACAAGGGCGTGGTTCAGCAGCACGCAACGCCATTTGAAATCTACCACCATCCGGCCAATTTGTTCGTCGCCGAATTTATCGGCGACCCGCGGATCAACCTGCTGGACGGACGCTTCTGGAGCGACGGTGATGGACATGGCGTCGATCTGGGTTTCGTAAAATTGCCCCTGGACCGCTTGCCCGATGGCGCCGCGGACAAAGTGACCGCCGCCGTCCGGCCTGAAGCGGTGAAGGTATACCTGAAAAAAACGCAAGGGTGCTTGGAGGTCAAATTGGAAATCGCCCAGCCTACGGGGTCGGAAACCATATTGTTCACCCGCATCGGCGATGTGGAGCTGACCGCGATAACGCCGGGTTTTGTTCCCATGGAAGCAGGCCGGCCGCTCTGGCTCGGCATCAAGGGCGAAACGTTGAATTTTTTTGATCCAGAAACCGGCAACCGCCTTGATCACGCGTCAGCATGAGACCCGCCGCGCATATATGTCACCAGCGCCGTTAGCGCACTGAAATGTTCGATGACATGATCGGCCTGGACCGAGCTATCGTCGCGGTTAAAAGCAATTGTCATCATGCCGACGGCCTTGGCCCCCTCAAGCTCATC
>QILX01000205.1 GCA_003232175.1 Hyphomicrobiales bacterium
TCCGCGAGCACGGGCTGACTTATGCCCGATTTATGGGCGGTCTGGGGAAAGCCGGGATCGAGATCGACCGCAAAATGCTGTCCGACCTCGCTGTCCGCGAACCGCAGACCTTCAAAGCGCTGGTCGTGAAGGCCGAAGCCGCCCTGGGCTGAAAACTTGTCTTCCCGACATTTATTCGCGCCGCCTCACTCCTGATTTACAGGAGAGGGGTTGCTGCTTTATATGCCCCTGGCTCTTGTCGGAGAGACCTTATGTCAGACCTAAATTCCATCGATGCTCTGGAAGCTGAGATCGCTGCGGCGGTTTCGGTAGCGCCAGATCTTGCCGCCCTTGAGGAATTGCGCGTCTCCGCCCTGGGAAAAAAGGGCCGGGTCAGCTTGCTGATGCGCGGTCTGGGCCAGATGAGCGCGACGGAACGCCAGCAGATGGGGCCCCGGCTCAACGGCCTGAAATCCAGCCTGAGTGACGCCATTGCCAGCCGCAAACAGGCGCTTGAATATGCGGAGCTTGAGCAGCGGCTCGCTAACGAAACCCTTGACATGACCCGGCCAGTGCGCCTGGGGCCCCTCGATACTGGCCGCGTGCATCCGGTGAGCCAAGTGATGGAAGAGCTGGCGGCGATTTTCGCCGATATGGGCTTTTCGGTCGCCGAGGGGCCGGACATCGAGGACGACCACCACAATTTCGAAGCCCTGAATATACCCGCAAGCCATCCCGCCCGGCAGATGATGGATACCTTTTATCTTCCCCCCCGCGACGACGGCACGACGATGGTGCTCAGAACCCATACGAGCCCAGTGCAGATCCGAACCATGCTGGCGCAAAAGCCTCCCATCCGCATTATCGCGCCGGGACGCACCTACCGGTCGGATTCAGACCAGACCCATACGCCGATGTTCCATCAGGTCGAGGGGCTGGTGATCGACACCGAGACCCATATGGGCCATCTGAAGGGCTGCCTGGAGGAATTCTGCAAGGCGTTTTTTGAGATCGATGCTATCAAGATGCGCTTCCGCCCCAGTCATTTCCCCTTCACCGAGCCGTCGGCGGAGGTCGACATCGGCTGCGCCAGGGTCGGCAATGAAATGCGCATCGGCGAAGGCGACGACTGGCTTGAGATCCTGGGCTGCGGCATGGTCCACCCGCAAGTTCTGCGCAATGTCGGCTATGACCCCGACGAGGTGCAGGGGTTTGCCTTTGGCATCGGCATCGACCGCCTGGCGATGCTGAAATACGGCATGCCGGACTTGCGCGCCTTTTTCGATGGCGATTTGCGCTGGATGAAACATTACGGCTTCAGGTGTCTTGATGTGCCCACCCTTGCCGGGGGGCTATCGCCATGAAATTCACCCTTTCCTGGCTGAAGGATCATCTGGAGACCGATAAACCCCTGGACGCGCTGACCGAAAAGCTCACCATGATCGGCCTTGAGGTCGAGGATGTTAGCAACCCGGCGGAGGCCCTAGCCCCCTTCCATGTCGCCCATGTGATTTCTGCCGAGCAGCACCCCAATGCCGACCGATTGCGGGTTTGCATCGTCGATACCGGCACTGAAAAGGTGCAGGTGGTGTGCGGCGCGCCTAATGCGAAAACTGGCATGAAGGGCGTATTCGCCCCTTCTGGCACCACCATTCCAGGCACCGGAATGCACCTGAAACCAACCAGTATCCGCGGCGTTGAGTCCAACGGCATGCTGTGTTCGGAGCGCGAAATGGGGCTGTCGGACGAACATGACGGCATTATCGAGCTGCCCGAAGATGCCCCCATAGGCGCGCCCTTTGCCAGCCTTGCCGGGTTGGACGATCCGGTGATCGATATCGCCATTACGCCCAACCGCTCCGATTGCCTGGGGGTTTACGGCATCGCCCGGGATCTGGCGGCGGCGGATATGGGCACACTTGGTGAGGGCGAGGTCGAGACTGTGCCAGGTCAGTTCGACTGCCCCATCGACATAAAGCTTGATTTTAACGATGTGACCGGGGAAGCCTGCCCGATTTTCGCCGGACGGCTGGTGCGCGGGATTCAAAACGGCCCCAGCCCGGAATGGCTGCAGCGACGGCTCAAGGCCATAGGGCTCAGGCCGATCAACGCCCTGGTCGATATCACCAACTATGTCACCTATGACCGGGGCCGGCCCTTGCATGTTTATGATGCGGGCAAACTCAGCGGCGATATCGGTGCCCGCATGGGCCGGACCGGCGAAAGCTTCGAGGCGCTGGACGGCAAGACCTATGAAGTCGACGAGACCGTTTGCGTCATCGCCGACGAGGCCCGGGTTCTGGGACTGGGCGGCATCATGGGGGGGACCTATTCAGGGTCGCAAAATCAGACCTCAGAAGTCTTCATCGAGTGCGCAGTGTTCGATCCGATCCGAACGGCGGCCACCGGGCGCAGATTTGGCATCGATTCGGATGCCCGCTACCGTTTTGAGCGTGGTGTAGATACGGCCTTCGTCGAACCCGGCCTCGAGCTGGCAACGCACCTGATCATGGAGATTTGCGGCGGTGAACCCAGCCATGTGGTTGTTGCAGGCAGGGCGCCAGACACGCGCCCGGCGATTGACTTTGAAATGAAACAGGTCAAACGCCTCACTGGCATCGATATTCCTGCGCCGGAAATCAGGTATATCCTCAAGGCGCTGGGCTTCTGGGTCGCAGGGCTTGGTGATGCACGCGTTAAAGTCGCGGCTCCGACCTGGCGTCCCGATATCCACGGACCCGCCGATCTTGTCGAGGAGGTCTTGCGCATTGCCGGCATGGACCGCCTGCCGGTGCAGTCCCTGCCAAGGCTGAGCACTATCACAAGGTCGGTGGCGACCTTTTCCCAGACCCGCAGCCGCAAAGCCCGCCGGGGGCTGGCGGGGCGCGGCATGGTCGAACTGGTCACCTGGTCGTTCATCAACCGCACCCAGGCAAAACATTTTGGCGGTGGCCAGGACGCGCTTGAGCTACTCAACCCGATATCGTCGGAAATGAGTTCTATGCGACCGGGGCTCTTGCCCGGCCTGATCGCCGCCGCCATCCGCAATACCGACCGCGGGTTCGCGGATTTTGGCATTTTCGAGGTTGGCCAGGCCTATCGCGGCATCGCACCGGAGGATCAATACGCCTCCGCCGCCGGCATACGCTGCGGTCAGGCCAAAGCGTTCGGTTCGGGCCGGGACTGGCGCGAGCCGGCTGGTGCGGTCGACGCCTACGACACCAAGGCCGACGCCATGGCCATTCTGGCGAGTCTGGGGGTCAATACCGACAAGGTGCAGATTGTCGCCGAAGCGCCTGAATGGTATCATCCGGGCCGCTCGGCGGCGGCCCGGATGGGGCCGAAAAATGTGCTTGCGGCTTTTGGCGAGCTTCACCCGCGTGTTCTAAGATCGCTTGGCGCGGACGGGCCGATGGTGGCGTTTGAAATTTTTCTCGATGCCATTCCGCGCCCGCGTTCAAAATCCAGCCGCTCCCGGACGGCCCTGGACGCCTGGACCTTGCAACCGGTGTCCCGCGACCTGGCGTTTCTCGCTGATGACACACTGCCGGCCGGCGATCTCATCCGTGCGGCAAAAGGCGCCGATACCGCTCTTATTGTTAGTGTGAACCTCTTTGATGTTTATCAGGGCACTGGTGTCGGCGATGGCCAGATATCCCTGGCCATCGAGGTGACCCTTATGCCGCGCGAAAAGACCCTCACCGATGATGATATCGACGCGGTGATGAACACGGTTGTGGCTAAGGTCGAAAAAGCTACCGGGGCGGTACTCAGAGGTTAGTGGCCAAACTGTCTTGCCGATTAGCCGCCCGGCACTATGATTGACGGCGCAGAACCAAAATAGCCAAAGGCACCCGCCATGCCCTCCGAAGTCCTCAGCCAATCTCAAATCGACGACTATAATCGCGACGGATTCATTGTTCTGGAAAATCGCATCCCCGATGACATCATGGATGGTGTACGGGCTCAGATAGAGGTTTTTGTCGAAGAAGCGCGGGGGATGACAGCGCCCAACGATCGCATAGATCTCGAAGATACCCACACCCCCGAAAGCCCCCGGGTTCGCCGCATCAAGCTGCCCCACACGCTTTCCGACGTGTTCAGGAATCTAATGTTGTCAGATTGGATTCTGGCTCCGGTGCGCGATCTCATCGGGCCGGATCTTCGCCTTCATACCACCAAGCTCAACATGAAATCCGCCGGGTACGGGGCGGCGGTGGAGTGGCATCAGGACTGGGCCTATTACCCCCATACCAACAATGACGTCCTCGCCGTCGGTGTCATCATCGACGATATGGGCGAGGAGAATGGACCGCTGATGGTTTTTCCCGGAACACATTCAGGACCGATTTTCGATCACCATGCCAACGGCTATTTTGCAGGCGCCATGGATATGGAGGCATGCGGCCTGGATATAAAGGACGCGGTTGCGCTCGAAGGGCCGGCGGGGTCGATTTCGATCCATCATGGCCGCATTGTGCATGGCTCGGGTCTGAACCGCTCGACCCGCGACCGTCGCATGATGTTCATCGAGATTACTGCCGCCGACGCCTATCCGATCTGCGGCACGATGACAAAATACAGCACGCTGGAGGATTACGATACCAGGATGCTGTGCGGTAAAAGCACCACCGAACCCCGGCTTGCGAATGTACCCGTGCGCATTCCGGCGCCTCTGCCTGCCTCCGCCGGCTCGATCTACGAAATCCAGAAACAGCTCAAAGCTCGGTCCTTTGACCAGATATCTAGGCCGGTGAAGTGAAGCCATTTTGTTATTGCATCGGGATTTGCCGGTGAAGGGCGCCGCTCTGGTCACCGGTGGCCGGCGTGGCATCGGTAAAGCCATTGCGCTAGCGCTGGCCGCAAAAGGTTTTGGCGTGGCGATAAATGCCGAGGCCGATACCCCCGACCTCGCCAAAACCGTTGAGGAACTTCGGGCCTTTGGCGTGGCCGCCGAAGGCATTGTTGCCGACGTGGCGAAAATCGGCATGCATGGTCCCTTGCTCAAAGCCGCCGAGGCGGCGGTTGGTCCGCTGACCACACTGGTTAACAATGCTGGCGTGACCGTACAGTCCCGAGGCGATCCGCTTAAGGTCGAGGCCGAGAGTTACGATCGCTGTCAGAACATCAACACACGGGCGATGTTTTTCCTTTGCCAGGCTTTTGCCAAACAGCTGCTGGACCGAAGCCGGGACAAAACCCTGCATCACGCGATCATCAATATCACCTCGTGCAATGCCGAGGCGGTTTCAGTCTCGCGCGCCGAATATTGCATCTCCAAGGCAGCGGCCTCGATGGTGACCAAAATCTTTGCCGTACGCCTTGGGCCTGAAAACATCAATGCCTATGAGATCCAACCTGGCGTCATAAAAACCGAAATGACTGCACCGGTCTTGGCCGACTATAACAAACGCATAGCCAAAGGCCTGACGCTTAGCCCGCGCGCTGGCACTCCTGAAGATGTGGGTGACATCGCCGCCGCGCTTGCCACCGGTAAATTGGCTTACTGCACCGGACAAGCCATTCGAGCCGATGGTGGATTGGTTGTACCGAGGTTTTAAGAAACGCGCCGTTACCGCCCCTTGAACTCCGGCTTGCGTTTGTCTCTAAAGGCTGCCACCCCCTCGGCCTTGTCTTCGGTTTTGGCCAGAAGCGCTCCGGCCAGTTGATCAATTAGCATCGCCGGCGCCTCGTCTGCGGCGGCATTGAGCACTGCCTTGGTGATTTCGACAGCGCGAGGGGCAAGGCGGTCAATGCGGTTGGCCATTTCAAGAGCTGCCGGCAGGGGATCACCGTCAACCACCGTGTTGACAAATCCAACAGCAAACATTCTGTCGGCGGAAAACCGCGCGCCGGTCAGCGCCATTTCCCGCAAAATCGCATCTGGCATCGAGCGGGACAGACGCTGGACACCGGACCAGCCCGGCGAGACACCGATAGTGGCTTCAGGCAGGCCGAATTCGGCATTGGCGGAAGCCACCCGAAAATCGCAGGCGCCAGCAAGCTCCAGCCCGCCGCCGAAACACATTCCATTGACCGCGGCAATAACGGGTTTGGGGAAGCTGGCCAAGCGGTCAAAAACCCGGTGGCCAAGTGCAATCCACTCCCGTGCAAAGGCAAATGCCTCGTAGCCGGACCATTCGTTAATATCGGCGCCGGCGCAAAACGCCCGGGACCCGGTACCGGTAACAATCAGGGCGGTAACGCCGTCATCGGCGGCAAGAACATCGAGATGTTCTGGCAAAGCGCGAAGGATGCCACCTGTCAGGGCATTGAGTTTGGTTTCATTGGGGCGCGGTCAATTTCAAGTTCAGCGATCACGAGGGAAATATCCTTTGCGTTGCTTGTGGTCAGCTTTAATCGCGCCAATGTCTTTCTGATACATAAATGTGCAAAATCGTTAAAATTATTGAGCCCCGCTCCCTGGCGCGGGAGGCCAGAACCGACTCGAGTTGCCCTCGCTCGATTTCCACGATGAGGTGGTTCTTCTATAGAAATAGAAAAATTGGGAACCGACAATCGTGCTAGCTAATTTTGCCAACAATGCCGTGGGTATATTGTGGGGTGGTCCAAAAAATGCTTTACCGAACCATTCCCAATTCCAGAGTGTTTCGAATTGGCAAATGGTGTCCTTGTGGACGAGTTGGAGTAACGCCGGTGAAATTCTTGACCAAGTACAGATTCCATAAATTCGCAGGACCGGCTTCGTTGGGTCTTGCTCTGTTTCTTGCCGCTTGCCAGACCCCGGAGGACCGAATCGAGTCGTATTTTGCCAACGGCCAGGAACTTTTAGAGAAAAAAGAATTCGTCAGGGCAGAGTTGGAATTCCGCAACATATTACAAATAAACGAGGACCATGTCGGGGCGCTTTACGGGCTGTCCAAGGTACGGGAAAACGATCAAAAATGGCGAGACCTGGCGGGATTGCTGCAAAAAGTCATTGATCTGGATCCCATTCATGTCGCGGCGCGCGAAGATTATTGCCGGTTGCTGTTTTTAGCCAATGAATTGGAAAAGGCCACGGAAGAATGTGCTGTGGCGGAGAAACTTGATCCGCAAAAAGCGAGTATATTTGCTCTTCAGGCTGCCATGGCTCTAAGGGGTGGCGACGCAGTTCGCGGCATTTCGTTGGCCAACAAAGCCCTGAAAATCGACCAAAAAAATATTGAAGCCAGACTTGTCCTGGCAAGCCAGCAATTTAGGGACGGCAAGTATCGGTTGGCTTTGGAAATCATCGAAGGTGGCCTGGCCATCGAGGAAAATAATGTCGGTCTCCTGCTGTTCAAAGTCCAGATACATGATACGGAAAAAGACCAGGGGAATGCAATTTCCGTCTTCCAGGATCTGATCCGTTATTACCCGGAAAACAACAGTTTCCGTACAACATTGGTCCGTTATCTTCTGGCAACGGGACGCAAAGACGAAGCCGAAGTTGAGGTTCGGGCCATTGCCGCCACCGATCCCGAAGACACCAAGGCCGCGCTTGATGTCGTGCGGTTTCTGGCTGGGACAAACGACGCCGAAGCGGCGGAAAAAGAACTCCGCAGTCTGGTCGAAAAATCTCCTGACAAGCACGAGTTTAGCTTAGCGCTTGCATCGGCTCTGTGGACACGAAATGACAAAGACGAAGCCCGCAATCTGGTGCAAGGCGTCATTGAGCGCGGAAATGAGGATGGTGTCGCCTTAGCCAGGCTTCAAATGGCGCAAATGTTCATTCAGGACCAGGAAATTTCCAAGGCGAGGGCCCTGATCGAGACTACGATCGAAGCTGATTCAAAAAATGTAACGGCACTGGCAATGCGGGCAACATTGCGTATGAACGATGGCGAACTCGACACCGCAATATCCGATTTCCGTACTGCACTCAGCGAACAACCCAACTCTCTGGAGGTCATTCTGCCTCTGGCTAGAGCCCATGAATTGGCCGGGTCGATTGAGTTGGCCGAAGAACGGTATGCCTCCGGAGCGTCCATTGGCAATTTCAGCTCAAGTGCCGCCAGCCCCTATGTCAATTACCTCATACGGCAGGGAAAACCAGAGCGGGCCGAAGAAATTCTCAATCAGATTTTATCGCGCGCACCCAATGACGTGCGGATGCTTTCCCGCCTTGCGGAACTGCGACTCAATCGGCAGGATTGGGTCGGAACACAGGAAATCGCTGATCGTCTGGCTAAGATCGAACAGGGGGGGCTTGTTGCCCAGCAGGTTCTGGCGGAAGCCATGTCTGGTCAAAGTAAGTTTGAAGAGAGTATTGTACTACTGGAAAAAACCATGGAATCGGCGCCGGCCGCGATACAGCCCATGGTTTCGCTTGTGCGGACGTTTCTCCGGGCCGGCAGGAGCGATGAAGCCATCAGGCTCCTCCAGTCCGTCGAAGAAAACGATCCCCGCAAATATCAGACCCTGCTCATGTTGGCGACGATATTCGAGCGGGACAATAAATCTGAAGATGCCGATGGGTATATTCGCCAAGCCATAAAAATTGCACCACAAAATCCAACTGCGTACCAGGCATCCATTGGTCTGTGGAACCGGAGCGGTAACCTTGAAATGGCCGATCAGGTGCTCAACGAGGCGCTGGCGAAACTTCCCGACGATTTCAGCCTTCTCATGGTCAAGGCGTCTATGGACGAAACGGCCAATCGTATCGATGACGCAATTCAGACTTACGAGCGTCTTGTGGAGATCAACCCCAATTCCATTGTGGTCCTGAACAATCTTGCCAGTCTCCTAACCGACTACCGGACTGATGAGGAAAGCCTCGAAAAGGCGGAAAAAATGGCCAGGAGACTGACGACAATCGATGTCCCGCAATTCAAGGACACCCTTGCCTGGGTTCATTTCAAGCGTGGACGAAACGGCCCGGCGATAGCCCTGCTCAACGAAGCGATTGCGAGCCCCTCGCCACTGCCGATTTACTACTACCACCTCGGGCTGATCTACGCCTCGACCAGCGAAGTAGATAAAGCGCGCGAGAACCTCACAACGGCGCTGGAACTTGCCAAAACATCACCCTTTGTACTAGAGGATGCCGCCCGCCAGGCTTTGGTGGACCTGGATAAAGTTGAAGCAAAGCCAAATTAATCGCTTCGGTCTTTCGCCACCAAGTGGGCATTCATGTGCTGGAATACCGGTGCCGGGCGATCTATTTGGCCCGCTGCCCCGTGGCGCCAAGGGATTGGTCTTGGCGGTTGAAGACTCCAAAGGCCCTGACCACGGTGGAAATATCGACAAATAACGCCTAACAATGGTCGTTTTCGTTGAGTGGTTATGGTCATGCAGGAATTTGGGTCGGCCTTTGGTGAGGCATTCTTTCTGATCGGATCGGGCGACGCCGGCCTATCCGCAATCGTACTCCTGTCAGTGCAGGTCACGTTAACGGCTGTTATCCTGTCCTGCGCCATTGGGTTGCCTCTGGGCGCTCTCCTGGCTGTGGGCCGGTTTCCAGGCCGGATGGTCATGGTCGTCGTCGTCAATGCGTTGATGGGATTGCCGCCGGTCGTCGTCGGCCTTCTGGCCTACCTGATGCTTTCCACCGCCGGGCCCCTTGGCCCCTTGCAACTGCTCTACACCCCCACGGCCATGGTCATCGCCCAGACGATTTTAGTGACCCCCATTGTTGCGGCGCTCAGCCGTCAGGTGATCGAAGACCTGCACGAGGAATATGACGAACAGTTCCGGGCCATGGGTGTTTCCACCCGCCGGGCCGTGCCGACCCTTTTGTGGGATGCGCGTTACTCTCTGACCACCGTGGCTCTGGCTGGCCTGGGGCGGGCCATTGCCGAAGTTGGCGCGGTGATCATCGTTGGCGGCAATATCAATCATGTCACCAGGGTCATGACCACGACCATCGCTCTGGAAACCTCAAAGGGCAATCTGGCACTCGCTCTCGCCCTTGGGATTGTACTGATTTCGATGTCGGTTTTTGTAAATGGCGCCGTCATGGTTCTAAGATCAAGCGCCAGGCGACTTGCCTATGCCTGAATCCGGCACGGTGCGGCAACAATCAGCCCCAACTCTGGTCGAAATGCGCGATGTTGTTTTTTTTGCTGGCGGCAAGCGCCTCATCGACGGCCTTAGTTTTCGCCTTGCTCAAGGGTGCATGGCAGTCATCATGGGCGCCAACGGAGCTGGTAAAAGCCTGACCCTGCGGTTGCTCCAGGGCTTGATCGAACCAGCCCAGGGCCGCGTAATCTGGTCAAATAGCCAGGAACAGGCCCCGGACCGGCGCCGGGCTTCCATCGTGTTTCAAAAACCGGTGCTGTTGCGCCGTTCGGTGGCGGCCAATCTCCGCCATGCGCTTTCGGTCTATGGGATTAAGGCCTCCGCCCAGGCTGATCTGGTCGACAGGTATCTGACCATGGGCGGGCTGCTCGACCTCAAAAACCGGAC